>JASHPM010000339.1 GCA_030038115.1 Acidobacteriaceae bacterium
ATTTCGAGCCCGAGCGCTTCGTCATCGATACATAGAATCGTCGGACCTGACACGAGTCCCGCTCACCTGTTGCCCCGGACAGATATCCTGGTCGTGCTCGCGTGCTGGCCTCCCGAGGCGTAATCCGGGGAATGACGTTGCCCGAAGTATAACATCCGAAAACGCCGCAAACTGCACGATCCGAAGGGTGAACCCGCGGCAACTCGCCACACGGCGCTGTGGAACGAACGCGTCTGCAGCGAGTGTCGCTTCCGGCCTCCGTCCACCCGAATTAACACAACTTTTGCAATCTCTTTGCCCGCCAAAGTTTAGGCTGAGGGCGGAACGCGCCACCCACCGTGACGCGGCGCCGGAAAGGACCCTCCGCTTGAGCCAGACCGTCTTCGTGCTTGAGGATGACGCGGATATTGCCCGCCTGATCCAGCATCACCTCGAGGCCGCCAGCTTCCCGGCCCGCATCTACGCTACACCCGCGAATCTCATTCCCGATGCTGAGCGGCAGGCGCCCGCGCTCTTCCTCCTCGACATCATGGTTCCCGGCGGAGACGGCCTCGACGTTTGTCGTCGTCTGCGCAATCACCCGGCTCTCAGCGCTGTCCCCATCATCTTCGTCACCGCGCGAGCCGGAGAAAACGACCGCGTCCTCGGCCTCGAACTCGGCGCCGACGATTACGTCACCAAACCCTTCGCTCCGCGCGAACTGCTGGCGCGCGTCAAGGCCGTGCTTCGCCGCTTCGAACGCCCCTCCACCCCCTCCGCCATTGCATTCGAGGACGTCGAAATCGACGCCAGCGCCATGCAGCTCCGCGTCCGCGGCAACCTCACCACCACAACCGCGACGGAATTCCGCCTCCTCGACTACCTTGCCCGCCATCCCGGCCGCGTCTTCAGCCGCGATCACCTTCTCGATGCCGTCTGGGGCGACGCCCGTTTCGTTACCCCGCGCTCCGTCGACGTCTACGTTCGCCGCATCCGCGAAAAGATCGAAACTGACCCCGAGAATCCGCGTTATCTTAAAACCGTGCGCGGCGCTGGCTATCGCTTCGAGATCCCGCGAGCCAATGAGCGAGCCGCGGGCTGAAGCAATGGCTCCGGGCACAGAAAAGAAAACCATGACCGTCCCGGAGTTGTTCTTAACCGAATTCGATGAAGAGATCCCCGGCGCCCGCCGCATGCTCGAACGCGTCCCCGAAGCCAGCTTTTCCTGGAAACCCCACGACAAATCGATGACCCTGGGCCGCCTGGCCTCCCACGTTGCGGATCTTCCGCAACGGTGCACAGCGATCGTCACCACTGACGCTCTCGTGCGGTCGCCGGGCTTTACTCCGTATATTGCCGCCACGGCAAGCGAGCTGGTGGAGCACTTCGACACCGTCAGCGCCGAGGCCAGAACCGCTCTTGCCGGCCTCCGCGATGACCAGCTCTCGGTCATCTGGTCCATCAAAATGGGCGACCGCGTCATCACGTCGCTGCCCCGCGCCATGGCCCTCCGCCGCGTCTTTATGGATCACCTCATCCATCATCGCGGTCAGCTCAGCGTTTATCTCCGCCTGCTCGATGTCCCCATCCCCGGCATGTACGGACCCTCTGCGGATGATCCGCGCTGAATCCCTGCCTCTGAACACCTCGAAACACGTGTTCACGCGATAATGAATGTACCCAGGATAGCGGCGTGACCGGCAAAGTCTTCTCCAAATTACTGTTCTCCTTTCTCCTCGTGCTGTGCATCGCCACGGCCATCCTGGACTTTTCCTTCCGCAACATCGTTGCCCATTCTCTTCACGAAGAAGCCCGCGTCGCTTCGCTCGGCTCCATGCAACAGGCCGCCGCGCTCCACATTCTGCGTCGCGATCTCTTCACCGCATCTCTCATTTCGCTGGTCCTCGCCACGCTCGCCTCTGCCTGGCTCGCGCATCGCATCGCCGCGCGCCTGCGCCGCATCGTCGAATTCTCCAGCCGCATCGCTTCCGGAGATTTCTCCGCCCGCATCGAGGAGATCGACAGCGACGAGATCGGCGACGTCGCGCGCGCTCTCGACGCGACCGCCGGCCGCCTGGAACAATCCTTCCAGGCTCTGCAAAGCAAGCAGCGTGAGCTCGCCGCCCTCCTCGACTCCATGCAGGAAGCTGTTGTCGCCGTGGATGCCGCGGGCCAGGTCAGCTGGTCCAATGCCGTCATGCAGCGCATCGCGCCCGCAGCCGTGCGCCCCGGCAGGTCCCTCGTGGTCAGCATTCGCGATCCGGAGATCCTGAAGTGCATCGATGTTGCCCTGCGCGAGCGCCGCATCGGCGCGGGCCGCGCCATTTCTGTCGTCCCCGGTCGCGCCTTCGAAGTCAGCGCCGCCCCCACTCCCGATGGCGGAGCCGTCGCCGTCCTGCACGACGTCACCGAAATCGAGCGTGCGGAGAAAATGCGCCGCGATTTCATCGCCAACGTCTCCCACGAGCTGCGCACGCCCCTCACCTCCATCTCCGGCTACGTCGAAACCCTCCTCGAAGAAGGGATGGACCTCCCCGGTCACGCCCGCGAGTTCATGTCCATCATTCTCAAAAACGCCCGCCGCGTGAATCGCCTCACCGAAGACCTCCTCGCCCTCGCCCAGGTGGAGTCCGGCCAGCACAAACCGCGCGTCCAGCCCGTCCGGGCTTCCGCACTGGTCGAAGATGCCATCGAATCCCTGGCCGGCATGGTGGTCGAATCGGGCGTCGCCCTCGAACCCGGAGCAGCCACCGACGCCTTCGTCCTCGCCGACGTCGACGCCATGACCCAGGTCTTCGGCAATCTCATCGAAAACGCCATAAAGTACGGCGCCTCGGGCCGTCGCGTCGTCGTCGGTGCCCGGCCCCTCGAAGATGCCGTCGAATTCTACGTCCAGGATTTCGGCCAGGGGATGGCCTCCGAGCATCTGGACCGCATCTTCGAACGCTTCTATCGCGTCGACAAAGCCCGCTCCCGCGAATCCGGCGGCACCGGTCTCGGCCTCGCTATCGTCAAGCACATCGTCCTTGCCCATGGCGGCGCCATTCGCGTCGAAAGCGAACTCGGAGCTGGCGCAACCTTCCTCTTCACGTTGCCGCTCGCCCCCGTAGCACCACCCGCGCCGGCTACCGCCCCGGAAGAGGTCCCTGTCAGGATCGCGCGCTGACCCCCGCGGGCCCTCCGTTCACGGGTCGCCGATTACTGATCACGGTCC
>JASHPM010000042.1 GCA_030038115.1 Acidobacteriaceae bacterium
CGGGATTTCTTCTTTTTCTTTGCCGAAGAGCCGGGCGTCTTCGCCGCAGACGGCTCCTCCTCGTCCAGAATCGAGAATTGCAGGCGCTTCTCGACCGCATCGACCCGGTCCAGGATCACACGCACGCGCTCCCCGACGGAAAATTTCCGTCCCCAGCGATCGCCGATGATCTGCCGCGTGTTTTCGCGGTACGTGTAGCGGTCGTTATCGAAGAGGCCGAGGCTCTGGATGGGCACCAGTCCCTCGACGAACAGGTCGTCGAGCTCGACGAAGAGGCCGTATTTCGTTGCGTTGAGGATCATGCCGGTGAAAAACTCGCCGACGCGGTCGCGCATGAACTTGATCTTCTTCCAGTCGACCAGCTCGCGTTCGGCATCGGCGGCGCGGCGTTCGCTCTGGCTCGATTCCTGGGCGATGGCCGCCAGTTCCGACTCGGCGATTGGCTCAAAGGGCTGCTCGCGAGGGCTCCGCTCGATCGCCCTGCCGCCGCTCTTCGCATGCGGTTCCCCTTTTGTCAGCACCCCATGCCCATCTACTCCGGCATGCAGCAGCGACTTGGTAATCCGATGCACGATCAGGTCGGGATAGCGGCGGATGGGCGAGGTGAAATGCGTGTAGCAGGGAGCGGCCAGGGCGAAGTGGCCCTCGTTCTTCTCGCTGTAACGCGCCTGGCGCAGCGAACGCAGCATCAGGTAGGAAAGGATCCGTTCCTCGGGCTTTCCGGCAATTTTCTCGGTGAGTTTTTGGTACATGCGCGGCGTGATGGGAATTTCCCCCGGCGCTTCGTAGCTGCGCGGGGCGCGGCCGCCGCCCCGTTTCTGCTCGCGCTGCTCGCTGCGCATACGAAACGTGCGGACGGGCAGGCTGCCGATGCCGAGCGAATACCCAAACGCCGCAGCGATCTCCTCGAACTCGACGACGCGCCGCGGCTCGGGCTTTTCGTGGATGCGATAGAGCGACGGCACCCCGAGGTTTTCGAGCCACGATGCGACGCACTCGTTGGCCGAGAGCATGAATTCTTCGATGAGACGGTGCGCCCAGTTGCGTTCCGCGCGAGTGACGGACTTCATCGCGCCGAATTCGTCGAACTCGATCAGCGGTTCGGGCAGGTCGAAGTCGATGGACCCGCGGCGATCGCGTTTTCGATTGAGGATGCGGGCCAGGTCCATCATGCGCTCGAACTCCGGCACCAGCGGCGCGAATTCGGCGCGCGCCTCCGCATCGCCGGAGAGAATGGCGTGCCCCTGCGTGTAGGTCATGCGCCTCGCCGACCGGATGACGCCCTCGGCGATCTCGTAGTCGAGAATGTCGCCGTGCGGGTCGATGCGCATCAGGCAGGAGAGCACGAGGCGGTCTTCGCCGGGCCGCAGGCTGCAGATGTCGGTGGAAAGCTCCTGCGGGAGCATGGGAATCGCGCGGTCGGGAAAATACACCGATGTGCCGCGCAGGCGCGCTTCGAGGTCGAGCGCGGCGCCCGGCCGGACGTACTGCGCCACGTCGGCAATGTGAACCTGTAATTCCCAATTCCCGTCATGGCTGCGGCGGACCAGCACAGCGTCGTCGAAGTCGCGCGCCGTTTCGCCGTCGATGGTGACGATGGGCAGCTCACGAAAATCGCGCCGTCGCGCGGCGATCGCAGGATCGAAGCGGGCCACAGTGCGCGCCTCCGCCAGCACCGCATCGGGAAAGATGCGCGGCAGCTGGTGTTTGCGGATCACCATTTCGACGTCGACACCGAAGTCGTCCTCGCGGCCGAGCACTTCGAGCACGCGGCCACGCGCGGGGCGCGTGGGCGTCGGCCAGTCGACGATCTCCACGTCGACCACCAGGCCTTCCAGATCGACCCAGGGTCGTGCCGCGCGAGCTTCGGCGCCGAGCACGCGATGCGGCGTTTGCGGCCAGCTCGCCGTGGGCAATTCCGCACCGAAGGGAATTACGATGGGCTGCGTCATGCGCTCATCGAAGGGGACGACGATGTGGCCGCCGCGGGCTTGCGCGGAATCGCCGCCGTCGCGCCGGGCGTAATGAAAAATTCCGACGACCGTGGGATTGCGTCGGGTAAGGATGCGCAGCACACGGCCGGAGCGCCGCTGGTCACGCTGGCCACCACGCGGCGGCGCGAGTTCGACGAGCACTTCGTCGCCCTGCATCGCGCCGCCCATCTCTCCTGGAGGGATAAAGACGTCTTCGTCCATCGCCGGTGGCGTGCCGGGTTGAGGCGGCGCCGGTCGAACAAAGCCGTAGCCGTCGCGATGGAGATCGAGCCGTCCGGCGACGAGGTCTTCGCTGCGAATGCCTGCGCGCCGGGTCTCCGCTCGGCGCGGATGCTCGCGGGCGGCCGGACCGGCTGCTGCATCGGCTTTGGCGATTTGCCAGTGATGGCCGTCGAGCTGAACCAGTTTCCGTGTGCCGGTGAGGCGACCGAGCTGCTCGCGCAGTTCGCGCCGCTCCTGGCCGCCGCCCAGCCCCAGTTCGCGAATGAGCTGCTTCAACCCGGCGCGGCCGCCGGGGAGACGCTCGATGTGACGCAGCAAATCGCGGTCCGTCATGGCTGGCTTGTCATGCCTGATTTTGTAATGCCTGGTTCGATGGTACTGGAACGGGCTGCGGCTGCCCCTCCGATCCTGGGCCCATCAAACCGTACGCAACCCGAAGGCGCAGATGGAGGGAAAGTCGTCCGCTGGCGCGGTTTTCACAGGGGGACGGTACCTACGGGGGATGCCAATTTTCCGCGAACGTGTTTAAGATGCAGGTAACGGCGGCGATTGCGCGGAGGGGAGAAAGCTCTCCGAGGCATGAGGGGTCGGCGCTGCACAGTTCTGCATGGGCCCACGCGAGCCAAACCGGCAGGCCAGTTGCAGGGCGCCAAGGCATCAACATCTCCAGGAAGGAAAGGAATTGTCATTATGTGGAAACCGAATCAGCCCGGCACCGGCAGCGGATCGCAAAGCCCCGAACCCCTACGTCCGGCGACGCCGGCGCCCTCGAATTTTGACTCCGGTACCCGCCTCGCAACACCCCCGGCGGCGCCGAACGCCTCCACCGGCGAACAGGCCACCATCGGCAAGAGCCTCGTGGTCAAAGGTGAAGTGAGCGGCTCCGAGTCGCTCTACATCGACGGCAAGGTGGAAGGCTCGATCAGCCTGCCCGGCAATCGCGTGACCGTGGGGCGCAACGGCCAGGTGGCGGCGAATATCACCGCGCGCGAAATTGTCGTGCTGGGTAAGGTGCGCGGCAACGTGACGGCCAGCGATCGCGTCGACATCCGCAGCGAGGGTTCGCTCACCGGCGACGTGACTGCACAGCGCATTTCCATTGAAGACGGCGCGTTCTTCAAGGGCGGCATCGACATCCGCAAGCCGGATGCGAAATCCGCCGCGCCGGTGGTTGTGCCGGAGCCGGCGAAGGCTACGGCCTAGCCCACGCCGGGCCTTCCGCCGGTTCGCGAGCGCTCCCGTCCGCGGGGGCGCTCGTTTTGCCCTGTCCGTCTTGCCTGGCAAAAAACATCGTGCCTATCGGAGCCCCAGCCGCTTCATGGCCACGCGAGGCAGGGCGGAGCCTGTCTTCTCGAGGATCCATTTCGCGAGCGCCAGCCAGAGCGCGGAGCCGGCGAAGAGAACGACAAGGTCTTCCACGTGACGGTGGAGGCGCGCGACGGAAAGGTGAACGAAGAGCGAGCCCAGCACCCAGGCAAGCAGCGCCACGGCAACGCCGCCGGCAAGCGAAGCCGCCAGACAGCGGCTCATCTCCGCGTAATCGAGGCTCGCGAGCGAGACCATGCGCCGTTTATGCAGCAGCACGGCA
>JASHPM010000340.1 GCA_030038115.1 Acidobacteriaceae bacterium
CCCGGCAAACGCGAAGAAGTGATCGCGCTCCTCGCCCAAAGCTCCGCCAACATGCCCGGCTGTTTCAGCTACGTCATCGCCAAAGACGCCGCCCATGAAGACATCCTCTGGGTCACCGAGGTCTGGGAGAGCAAAGCCAGCCACGATGACTCGCTCTCCCTCCGCGCCGTGCAGGCCGTCATCCCCAAAGTCAGGCCCCTCGTCGCCAACTTCGAAAAAATCGCCGAAACCGAGCCCCTCGCTCCCGGCGAATAGGCCCGAGGCGTTGCATCACTTGTCATTACTTAGTAATGTTAGAATATGCAGCGAACCACCAAACAACTCACCATCTCTCTGCCGCCTGATATGGCCAGGCAGGTAACGGTTCTTGCCAGGGCGGAAAGCCGAACCGTCAGCGAACTGTTTCGTGAAGCTTTTCGCACCTATCGTGCAGGACGTATCCGGACCCTGCTGGACGCCTCTCAACAAGCCGGGCGGCAGAAGAACCACCTGGGTTATGGGCCCCAGGATGTCGAACGCCTGATCCGCGAAACCCGCCGGGACGACGCCCGGAAGCGCCGCCGGCGGTGATTGTTGTCCTCGACACCAACGTCTGGGTTTCCGCTTTGGAGTTTGGCGGAACTCCCGATTTGGCAGTGGTGTGCGCGTTGACACTGGATCAACTGGCAATTTCACAGTTCATTAGAAGCGAAATCATCCGTGTGCTTACCGTTAAATTCGCGCGAGATCCGGCAGAACTCGAGATGCAGCTGGACGAACTACTGGTCGAAGCTTTGTGGATCAAAGTGACTGGAGAGGTCAGGGGAATCTGCCGCGATCCGAAAGACGATGCAATTCTGGAGACTGCCTGGAAAGCGAAGGCCGATTATCTCGTCGCTGGAGACCGCGATCTGCTCAGCCTGGACAGATTCGAAAAGACACTCATCGTCTCGCCGGCTGCATACCTTCGCCTTCGGTAACTATCGGACCTCGCCGGGCGATTCACTCCCGGCGCGTCTGCGCTTGATGGCGCCTTGTGTTGGCTTTTGCTTTCCGCTCGGTGTCCCGTCTCACCAACCCGCAGACGCCAGCCCTTCCTCATCCACGCGCATCACCATCGCGGGAGGTGTCAGGCCGCGCACTTTGGAAAACACATCGCCCGCATCCGGGCCGGCGGCCAGCAGCCGACCTCCCTGGAGAGCGACCCACTGTCCCGCGTAGGCCTCCCGATGGGACGCAAGCCACTCCAACTCCCTCGCCCCCCTCACTTCCGCTTCCACCGCGTCCCCTCTTTCGAATCCTCCAGCAGAATCCCCATCCCCGCCAGCTCGTTCCGAATCGCATCCGCACGCTTGAAATCCCGCCGCCGCTTCGCCCCGTCCCGCTCCTCCACCAGCGCCTGAATCTTCTCGTCCGTCACGCCCCGCGTCGCCAGCACCTCGGGAGCCGCCTGGTCCAGCTTGCCCTCCCGCTCCGCCCAGTCCAGCGTGAAGCGCGTCCACTCCGCATCGTGATCCTCCAGCACCGCGAACACCCGATCGAACATCCGCAGCGCCTCCAGCACCTCCGCCTTGTCGCTCTCGAAGAATCCCCCCGCATCCGCGCGCGCATTCACAAAGCGCACCATCTCGAAAATCGCCGCCCGCGCTTCCGCCGTGTTCAGATCGTCCGCCAGCGCCGCCAGATATTTCGCTTTCGTCTCCCGCGCCACATTCTGAATCTCGCTCGCCCCGCCATCCATCGCCGCCCGCGCCGGCCATTTTGTCCCTTCCATCCGCTCCCGAAACGTGCGCAGCCGCTCCACCGCAATCGTCTCCGCCGCCAGCCCCTCAAACGTGAAGTTCAGCTGCTGCCGGTACGGCACCGCGATCAGCAGCATGCGAATCGCCGAAGCCTTATACCCGCGCAGCAGCAAATCGCGCAGCGTATAAAAGTTCCCCTCCGACTTCGCCATCTTCCGCCCGTCCACCAGCAGAAACCGCACGTGAAACCAGTGCCGCACAAATGTCCGGTGCGTCGCCGACTCCGACTGCGCAATCTCGTTCTCGTGATGCGGAAACATCAGGTCCTCGCCGCCCGCATGCAGATCGAAGCTGTCCCCCAGATACTCCATCGACATCGCCGAGCATTCGATGTGCCACCCCGGCCGTCCCGGACCCAGCTCCGTCTCCCACCTGTGCTCGCCCGGCTTGGGCGCCTTCCACAGCGCAAAATCCCGCGCCGAATCCTTCTCGTACTCATCCAGATCGATGCGCGCGCCGTCCGTAATCCCCGAAAAATCCTTCTTCGATAACTTCCCGTATTCCGGAAACCGCGCGATCCGGAAATACCACGACCCATCCTCCGCGCGATACGCAATGTCCTGCGCCGCCAGCTTCTCGATCAGCCGCACCATCGTCGGAATATGCTCCGTGGCCCGCGCAATCACCTCCGGAGGCTCCACTTCCAGCGCCTTCAGGTCCTCGAAAAACGCCTCCTGATACTTCCGCGTGTATTCCTCGATCCCTACCCCCGCCGCCGCGGCGTTGCGGATAATCTTGTCGTCCACGTCCGTAACGTTCATCACGTGGCGAACCTCGGTCCCCAGCAGCCGCATTGCCCGCCGCAGCACATCCACCTGCAAAAATGTCCTGAAATTTCCGATGTGTCCGTAGTCGTACACCGTCGGCCCGCACGCATACATCCGCAGCGCTTTCCCATCCATGGGCGTCAGCTCCTCCACCCGCCCAGAGAGCGTGTTGTAGAGATGCATCGTCGGCTGCGGCGCCGGCTGCACATGCGAGTCTCCGCTGGCAGCGAGGACTTCTCCACCAAGTTGTTGTTTGATCAAATTCATCGGAACCTAAGCTCGGATTCTACCAGCGCACTTCCGCCGTCCACCCACCCATAATTCCCCACAATCCTCCGTGCTCTCTGCGTCCTCTGTGGTGGAATCTTTCCTCTGAACCCGCCAGGGCTACCGTCCCAGTCGCAACGACGGCTCCGCCGTCAGCCCCTCCGCCGCAAACTCTCCCGCCACCAGTTTCGGCCACGCCGCCGCCGCAATCATCGCAGCATTGTCCGTCGACAGCGCCATCGACGGAAACGCAATCGGCAAATGCCGCTCCCTCGCCTCCGCTGTGAACCGCGCCCGCAGTTCGCGATTCGCCGCCACCCCGCCCGACACCATCACCCGCTCCGCCCCAAACCTCTCCGCCGCGCGAAACGTCTTCCGCCGCAAATCGTCCACCACCGACCGCTGGAACGAAGCAATCAGATCCAGCGTCCGCTTGTCGCACAACGCCACAGCATCCGCGGGTTTCGGCTCCGTTAACTCCACCAGCGCCCTGCGCCGCGCCTCAATTTGCGCTCTCATCTCGTGCATCTGGATGTACCGCAGCATCGCCGTCTTGATCCCGCTGAACGAAAAATAAATCGCCTCCCTGGGATCCAGCGCTCCCGGCTCGCCCTTCCGATGCACCTTCGCCTTGATCTGCGCAAACGTGAACGGCGCCGCCTCTGGATTCCCATGCGGCGCCAGCGCATCGATCCACGGCCCTCCCGGATACCCCAGCCCCAGCAGCTTCGCCACCTTGTCGAACGCCTCGCCCGCCGCGTCATCCACCGTGCGCCCCACGTTGCGATACGTCCACGCCCCGGACTGCGCGCCGTCCTTTTCCGCGTCCTTCCTGAACTCCGCCAGATACAAATGCGTGTGCCCGCCGGACACCACCAGCGCCAGCGTCGTCCCCCGCGAGGCTTCTTCGAGCGTTCCGATGCCCTGGGGCGGTAGCAGCACCGCGTGGATGTGCCCCTCCAGGTGATTCACCGCAATCAGCGGCTTGCCCAGCGAAAGCGCCAGCGACTTGGCGAAGCTGATCCCCACCAGCAGCGCGCCCGCCAGCCCCGGCCCTTCTGTAACAGCCACGGCATCAATATCCTCATACCCAACCCCCGCCTCGGCCAGCGCCGCCCTCACCACCGGCAAAATATTGCGCAGATGCTCCCGCGACGCCAGTTCCGGCACCACCCCCCCATAGGGAAAATGCACCGCAATCTGCGACGCAATCACGTTGGACAGAATCTCCCGCCCCCGCCGCACCACCGCGGCCGCCGTCTCATCGCACGATGTCTCAATTCCGAGAATCAGTCCCCGATCGCCCTGCGCCACATCTCTATAGTAGAAGTGTCCCGGTAGACCCAATCGCCGGCGCCAGCTGCTTTTGGTCAAGGCCCGGCTTTCTGTAACCTGCCCCGAGCGAATGCCACGCAGCGCGAGGCGAGTCGAACCGAAAATCGCTCACGAATACCGGGATGAGGTTTTGTGTCAGGGCACGACTTTAGTCGTGCCGAAGAAGGTCCACAAAAAAATAGGGGCTTTAGCCCCCTGAATCACCCAATGCAACCCACTCCCGCACAAATCGCCGCCGAACGCATCGTCCTCCGGCTCCGCGCCGCTGGCCACGAAGCGTATTTCGCTGGCGGCTGCGTCCGCGACCTGCTCCTCGGCCTGCCTCCCAAAGACTTCGACGTCGCCACCAGCGCCCATCCCGACGCCGTCCTCCAGCTTTTTCCCCGCACCTTCGCCGTCGGAGCCCACTTCGGTGTCGTTCTCGTCTGTGAAGACGTCCCCGGCGAAGGCCAGCTCCCTGAAATTGTCACCGAAGTTGCTACATTTCGCTCTGATGTCGCCTACCACGATGGCCGCCATCCCACCGAAGTCCGTTTTTCCTCGAGCGTGCAGGAAGACGTCCTGCGCCGCGACTTCACCATCAACGGCATGATGTTCGATCCCGTGCTGCACAGCCAAACCTGCAACCTCACCTCCGCCGTTCTCGACTACGTCGG
>JASHPM010000341.1 GCA_030038115.1 Acidobacteriaceae bacterium
TTTTCTGGACCGCGACGGTGTCCTCAACCTCACCGTCTTCAATCCCGCCACCGGCCGTATGGAATCCCCGCTTACCCCGCGAGACTTCCACCTGTGCGACGGTGTGATGCCCGCGCTCCTCCGGCTCCAGAGCGCAGGGTATCCGCTCATCCTGGTTTCGAACCAGCCAAACTTCGCGCTGGGTAAGTCAAGCTATCTCACCCACCGTACCATCCGGCATAAACTGGAGACGCAGCTGGATTCGGCCGGTGTCCGCTTCACCCGTTTCTGTTATTGCCTCCACCACCCCAAAGGCGTCACGCCCGGCTACTCCGATGTTTGCCGCTGCCGCAAGCCTTCCCCCGGCTTCCTGATGCAGGCGCGCGACGACTTCGGACTCACGCTCTCCGATTCCTGGATGATCGGCGACCAGCCCACGGACACGCAGTGCGCCCGGGCTGCCGGTGTTCGCTCCATCCGCATTGCCGACTCCGGATCAGGCCCCGGTCTCGCTCTCCAAACTGCCGATCCCTGCGCCGACTACTTCGCGCGGAACCTCCCCGAAGCTGCGGAGATCATTCTCGACCATCCGATCCACTGAGTTTTCGCTCTTCGCCCTGGCTGCGAGCAGAGCGCTCGTGTCGATCTGGTATCCCTGCTCCACAATCGACCGCAACTCCTCCGGCGTCCCGCGCGAACAGCGAAACTGACCGGCGCAGCGTTCCCGCGGATGATAGTCAGCCAGCGAATAGATCAGCCCGGCGTCCGGGTGCGCCTGGATCTCTGCCTGCAGCCTCTCCATCCGCATGGGATAGGAGACGTCATCCGCGTCCATGCGCGCCATCCAGGGCGTCCGCGTCTCTTCAAGCAACTGATTCAGCGCTGCGGTCAGGCCTGCATGCGCCTGCTCCACAACCCGCAGCCGGGAATCCCGCAGGCTGCGCAAATACCCTGTGCTGCCATCCGTCGACGGGCCTGCGATCACCAGCATCTCGAACGCCGTTGTCGTCTGCCGCAGAAGGCTCTCCATGGCTTCCGGAAGCCATGGCATGGCGTTTCTCACCGGCATTCCCACTGTGATCCCGACTTCGGTTGTCCCCATAAATGGCCCGTACCAGTGTGCGCTGATGACTTTTCATCGCCACCGCCGGCATTCCTTGTTTCTGGCTACCGTGGAACTTAATATCTCAGGCCATTGTGCATAGCGGCATTCTCGTAACCTCGATCCTCCCAGGTAATGACGCCAACAGGCCATAACTTACTCATTAACCTGACTTGCGTAACTACGTCTGGGGCAGAAAGGATTGCCATTCCACCGCCGTATCCCCAAGCATAGAAACCGTAGTTTCATTCTGGGCCACAAACCCCAGCAAGTTCCAAAGTCGGATTTCAAATTACCCATTCGTACTTGTAAAGGAACAACGCATGCTGCTTCCGGAGGGCAATTACTTTATCATCGGCGGCGCCGGCTTCATCGGCAGCCATTTCACTGACGCCCTGCTGGCTTCGCCGAAGACCCGTCGCGTCACCATTTTCGACAACTTCTCGTCAGGTCGCGACTGGCACTATGAGGCCCATCGCGCCGATCCCCGCCTCAACGTCGTGCATGCCGGCGCCAGCGACATCAATGCCCTCACCGTGACCATGGAGGGCCACGACTGGGTCATCCATCTCGCCTCCAATGCCGACATCGCTGCCGCCGCGGAGTGCCCGGAAGTCGACTTCTACCGCGGTACGCTGCTTACCAACAATGTGGTCGAAGCCATGCGCCGCGCCGGACTGCACCGTCTCCTCTACGCCTCCGGCAGCGGCGTCTACGGAGACGCCGGCGATACTCCCGTTCCCGAGGATTACGCTCCCCTGGTCCCCATCTCCACGTACGGAGCCAGCAAACTCGCCTGCGAGTCGCTGATCGCCAGCTATTGCTCCATGTTTGGCCTGCATGCCTGTGCCTTCCGTTTCGGCAACGTCGTCGGTCCCCGTCAGACTCACGGCGTCGGCTTCGATTTCGTTCGCAGCCTTTCCGCCAAACCCAAACGCCTCCGCATCCTGATCCTCATCGCTCTTTACGACCTCGACGAAAACACATTGCTCATCTACAACGGCCTCTTTTGGATCCTCTATGTCGCCGCCCTCGCCACCATCGAGAGGGCCGGTGACCGCCGTCACACGCCCAACCCCGTTCCCCGTGAAATCCTGACTGCGTCATCCCAGGCGCAGTCCCCCGCAACCGACGCTGCCGTTGGTCCTGCTTTCGCGGACCCTGCGGCTCAGGTCGTCCCGTGAAGCCAACCGTCCTCATCTACCGCTCCGATCTCCTGCCCCCCTCCGAGACTTTCGTCGCCGCTCAGGCCCACGCCTTGCGCCGCTTCTCGCCGCACTTTGCCGGACTCCGCCTCGTTCCCGCCAGCCTCCTGCTGGACCCTTGTGAAACGACCGTCCTTACGCACACCAACCACTTCTCCGACAAGCTCCGCCGCCATTTCTTCCTCCGCACCGGCATCGCCCCGCAGTTCGTTCGCGCTCTTCAGCGCCTCCACTCTGCGCTCCTGCACGCGCACTTCGCCGTCGATGCCGCGGCTGCCCTGCCGCTCCGGAAGCAGCTCAATATCCCTCTTGTCGTCACCCTCCACGGCTACGACGCCACCATGACGGACCAGTCCCTCCGCGGGTACCGCCCCGGCCGCATTTACCTGCGTCGCAAAGCGGAACTCCGCGCTGGCGCCAGCCTTTTCATCTGCGTTTCCGAACACATCCGCCGCCAGGCCTTCGAGCGCGGGGTGCCGGAAGCGAAACTTCGCACCCTCCCCATCGGAGTCGACCTCAACTTCTTCGCCCCCGACCCGCTCCGTTCCCGCTCCCTCGACCCCATCGTTCTGTTCGTCGGCCGCCTCGTCGAAAAAAAAGGCTGCGCCCACCTCATCCGCGCCATCTCCAGGGTCGAAGCCCGTCACCCCACCGCTAAACTCCTCATCGTCGGCGACGGACCCCTGCTCGATCCCCTCCGTGCCCAGGCCCGCGCAACGCTCCGCCAGTGCACCTTCCTCGGGCCCCAGCCCCCCTCCGTCGTCCGCGATCTGATGTACCGCGCCAGCCTCCTCGCGGCGCCCAGCATCATCGCCGCCAGCGGCGACAGCGAAGGCCTGCCCATCAACCTCTGCGAAGCCCAGGCCATCGGCCTCCCCATCGCGGCCTTCCGCGGACCGGGCGTCTCCGAAGCTGTTGTCGAAAACGAAACCGCCCTGCTCGTCCCGCCCGGCGACGATTCCGCCCTCGCCGAAGCCATCTCCGCTCTCCTCACCGATTCCTGCCTCGCCGCGCGTCTCGCCGCCGCTGGCCCCCGCCGCGCTCAGCAGCACTTCAGCCTCGAAGCGCAGACAGCCCGCCTCGAGGACCTCTACACTGAGGCTCTGGGGTGAAGCCGCAAAGATGAGCGAGGAATCGCTCCGCCAAAGCTCGCTGTGGATGATCTCCGGTCAGGGCGTCGCCATGACCGCGCAGGCCATCTACTTTGTCCTCATCGGCCGCGCCCTCGGCAGCCGCGAGTACGGCGCCTTCGTCGGGGTCGCCGCCCTCGTCGCCGCTCTCAGCATGTTCAGCACCCTTGGCATGGAGATGATCCTCGTCCGCAATATCAGCCGCGATCGCTCCTCTTTCGCGCGCACCTGGGGCCACGCGCTCTCCATCACCTCGGTGGGATTTCTCCTGCTCCTCGCCGCCGCCATGCTCTACGCGCATTTTGCGCTGCGCCCCGAACTCCGCCCCTTAGTCCCCTGGATCGCCCTCGCCGACGGCTTCCTCGGCAAGCTCGCACAGCTCTCTGCCCGCGCCTTCCAGGGCGCTGGCCGTCTGGCCTGGACCGCACGTCTCACTGCCCTCATCTTCGTCGGGCGCGCCGTCACGGCGGGCGCGCTCTGGACCTGGGCCAGCTCTCACCACATTCACGCCACGGCGCTCCTCTGGGCCAGGGTCTACTGGCTCGCCACGCTCGCCGTTGCCCTCTTCGCGCTCACCCTCGTAACCATCCGCCTTGGCCTTCCCCGCTTCGTGCGCATCCACCCCGCCGACCTCAGCGAAGGCCTCAGCTTCTCCTGTTCCTCCTCTTCCGTCTCCGTCTACAACGACATCGATAAAACCTTCCTCGTCACCCTCGGCCAAACCTACGCTGCGGGCATTTACTCTGCCGCTTATCGCGTCGTCGACGCCGCCAGCGCTCCCATCTACGCCGTCTATTCCGCCGCCACTCCTCGTTTCTTCCGCGCCGGATCCCGCGGCGTGCGCCCCGCTCGCGCACTCGGCCGCGTCACCCTCACCCACACGCTGCCTTATTCCATCGCCGTTGCTGCGCTTCTCGCTCTCGGCGCGCCTCTGCTGCCTGTCGTTTTCGGCCCGTCCTTCCGCGGATCGGTCGCGGCCCTGCGCTGGCTCTGCGTTTTACCCATCCTGCGCTCGCTCCACTACGCCTGGGGAACGGCCATCACCGCCTCCGCCTCGCAGTGGAACCGGACCGCAACCCAGTTCGGCGCAGCTGCGCTTAACCTCATCCTTAATTTCCTTCTCATTCCACGCTGGTCCTGGCGAGGAGCCGCCGTCGCCAGCCTCCTCACCGACGGCGCTCTCGCCGCCGCCAGCCTCTTCGTCGTCTCGCGTCTCATGCGCCGCGAAACCACCACCGTTCAGGAACCCGCCGCTGCCCCCTGATTGCACTCGCCAGCGGAACCGGGAAGACCTGCACCGGCATGTGAATTGAAATGTGTACGGTCCCGCGAAGCGAGACCGCGGCAAAAGCACCGGGCTTTAGCCCGGTGAATCAGGTGCCGATAAGGCACCGGGCTTCAGCCCCGGGAATCGACCGCCCCCAGCTCCCTCAGCAGAAACGCGTAATCCAGCGCAATCTCCTTCAGATAGTCGTACCGGCCCGAAGCCCCGCCATGCCCCGCTGTCAGATTCGTGTGCAGCACCAGATCCCGTGCGTCCGTCCGCGAGGTCCGCATCTTCGCCACATATTTCGCCGGCTCCCAGTACATCACCTGGCTGTCGTAGAGCGACGTCTTCACCAGCATCGCCGGATATTGCTTTGCGTCAAGGTTGTCATAAGGCGAATAGCTCAGCATGTACTCGAACGCTTCCTTTTCGTTCGGATCGCCCCACTCCTCGTACTCCGGAACCGTCAGCGGCAGCGTCGGATCCAGCATCGTGTTCATCACATCCACAAACGGCACGTGCGCCACAATCGCCCGATATAAGTCCGGCCGCATGTTCGCAATCGCGCCCATCAGCAAGCCGCCCGCGCTGCCACCCTCCGCCGCCACGC
>JASHPM010000043.1 GCA_030038115.1 Acidobacteriaceae bacterium
GGTCGGCGTTGGCCCGCCATAGTTGCCGAGCGTCGCGAGACTGGGATTGCCGGAGATGGCGTTGGTATTGGACGTGCAGTTGAGGCAATCGTCTTCGAGGCCGCTGCCGCCGTCCTGGTTATCCAGGTTGTTGTAGAAGAGGTTGAACTTCGAAGTGGCTGCGCCCTGCACCCCCGCACCGGTAAGCGCCTGGTTGCTGGAGAAGATGCTGTTGGTAACCGTTGTCTGGGAGCTAATGACGTTCACCGCGCCGCCATTTCCAAAACTCGCGGTGTTGTCGAAGAAGGTGCTGTCGGCAATAGTGGCCGTCCCAGCCACGCCGATCGCGCCGCCTTCGCCACCAGTATTGCCCGAGAACGTGCTGTTCTCCACGACCAGACCCGAATTGACGGTCAGCGCTCCGCCATCGCCTTTGGGGGCGGTATTGATGGAGAAGGTGCAGTCCATCACCGTCAGGGAGCCGGTGGTGTTGGTCCAGACAGCGCCGCCAGTACCGCCGGCCGCGTTATTCGAAAAGACGTCGGCCGCTAGCGTTAGATTACCGCTGCTGCTGATGGCGCCCCCTTCGTCGTCGCTGTCCCCTTCCGTAAAGGTCAACCCGGAAATGGTGGCCGTCGCGCCGGAGTTGACAGTGAGCATGGTGCCAACCGTCGCCGAATTCCCTCCGGAAATCGACAGCACGTTCGCGCCGGGGCCGGTGATGTTGATGTTCGCGGTGAGAGCGGGCAGCGTACTGGTGAGCGTAATGGTTCCGTTCAGGCCGGCGTTAAATGTGATGTTGCCTGCACCAGTCGTGTTGGCGGCAGTGATCGCGTCGCGCAGCGTGCAATTGTTCGAAGCCGGCACATTCCCCGCGGGGCAATCCGCGGTGTTGCCGGTCGCGTCGTCCGCGATGGTTGTCACCACGTAGCCGGGAATCGTCGAGAATCCGGCGACCAGGTTCTCGTTGCCATTGACCGTAAGCGTGGTGGCGGCGCTGGAAGGACTGGCAACGTCGCTGGCGTTGTAACCGGTCCAGCCGGTGAAGTAGTAGCCGGCGTTCGGGGTTGCGACGAGGTTATAGGAGCTGCCGGCGGCGACCACGGCACCGCTGGCGAGCGCGGGCCCGCCGCCGGCAGGCGTGACGGTTACTGTGCCGTTGGTTGCCGTCCAGTTGACCGCGAAGGTGGCGGGCGAGACCGTGTATCCGGTCGTGGTGAAACCGCCGCTGTAACCGGGGGACGACGGCGAGAAGGTAGCGGTGATGGTGTAGCTGCCCACGGGCAGGATGGTCGCGCCCGCAGTGAGCGTGGTCTGGACACCGTTCACCAGAGTTGTGTAAACGAAGGTCCCTGAGACCGGAGAATTGTCATAGGTGGCCGTTGCATCCAGCGACCCTATCGCGATGGCGGTCCCATAGATCTGGCTGTTGGGACTGGGGCTATAGGCGAAGGTCGGCGTGGCCACGACCGTGATATTGGCCGAGGCCGTGTTTCCGGTGCCGCCGTTGGTCGAGGTGACGACACTGGTGGTGTTGGTCAACTGACCGGCCTCGACTCCGGTAACGCTCACGCTGAAGTTGCAGGAAGCGCCGGCTGCCAGGGTCGCGCCGGACAGACTGACGGCGCCGGCGCCCGCGGTTGCGGTGATCGTTCCACTGCCGCAGGAACCGGTGAGAGCGTTGGGGGTGGAGACGATCAGCCCGGAGGGGAAGGTATCGGTGAAGCCGACTACCGTCAGCGAGGCGGATGCATTCGGATTTTGAATGCTGAAGCTAAGGCTGGTGGAGCCGTTCAGCGCGATCGATGTCGCGCCAAAAGCCTTGGAGATGGACGGCGGCATCGTCGCGGCGACGCTGAAGCTGGTGCTCTGCGTGGCCAGACTCAGCGGGGTTGTGAGGCCAGGATTCAGCGGCAGCGTTGCGATCAGCGTGTCATCGCTGGTGGTGCTGGTGAAGATCAGGCTGTTGTAGGTCGCCACACCGCTGACGGTCGAGGCGGTTGCGGGGGTGGTGGTCAGGTCGGAATTGGCATCGGTCGCGCTAATGCTGGTAGAGGCCGCTGTGAACACGGCGCCGCTTTCGGTCAGCGTCACCTGGGGCGCTGGTAACATGGCTGTACCGGGGACCGTACCGGTCGAGGGCGGCGGAGTGGTGAAGCTCATCGCGTAGTTGGTCTGCACTGCTCCGGCGTCCACGCAGGGCGTCGAGCTATAGCCGGTGTAACTCGTGTTGGTGTTGGGCTCACCACGCTGGTCGGTAGTGAAGCCGGCGGGGATGTTCGTTGCCACGCCGCCGCAGATCGCCGCGCTGCCGGGTTCGGGCAGCATGGTCTGGGTTGGTCCGCCGTAATTGCCCAGCGCGGTGAGGGTGGCGCTTTGGTTTCCCGACCCACTGTAGCTGCCGTAGATGTCGCCGCCGGTATTTCCGGCGACGATGCTGTTGTTGATGGTGACGCTGCCGCTGGCGATGTAAATGCCGCCGCCTTCGCCGGCCGCGCCGGTGGCGAAATTATTGGCAATGGTACTGGATTCGATTTCGACGCTGCCTGTGGTGTAAATCCCGCCGCCGTAAGCGTATGCGCTGGGTGTGTTCTCGTTGCCGCTGATCGTGCTGTAAACGATCTTCAGGGTTCCGGTGTTGTAGATTCCGGCGCCATACCCGTCCCCGGCCGGGCCCGTCAGATTGCCGGAAACCGTAGTGCCAGTGAGCGTCAGCGTGCCGGTGTTGTAGAAGCCGCG
>JASHPM010000342.1 GCA_030038115.1 Acidobacteriaceae bacterium
AGGACCGGATCAGCACCGCGATCGTTATTTGTTTCTGCAAAGCGTGTGGGCGAAAAAACAGTGAGCCAGATTCGGAGAAGAGTGGCACCCCCCTCCACTCCCTCCCTCCCCTGGGCGTCGGGATTTTGTTTTCTGTGGGTTAGCGGAGTTATCGAGCTCGATAACGGGCTATGTGACCTGGAATGAGTCAGTTGCGACTCGGCCGAGTGTGAAGCAGACCTGGCCGAGTGTGCATCAGAGCCGGTCGGGTGGGGCGCAGATGATTGGAACGAGGTGAGATGGAACGCGGCTGCGTTGGAACCAGGTTCGGCCGAGTTGATCGGGGATGCGGTCGAGCATGAATCAAACCTGGCGGGGTTTGATTCAGATCCGGCCGATTGTGATTCAGACTCGGCTGCTTCGACCGGGGAGAGGGCACGCGGCCCCGGCGAATCCGGCACGGTACAGAAGCGGCATTCGAGGGCCAAGGTTGTTTTCCTCCGAGCATGCAAAAGGGCCGCCGCAGCGACCCTTCTTCATGCCTGATTGTTGGGGGAAAATTCTTTTTTGCCCCCTATTATCAGAATACCAAGTCCGGAGAATTAGAAGGCCAACTTTCTTGGGGGTTGTTGGCGGGGAAGTTGTGTGGAATGAGGGATTAAACTTTGGTACCGAAGGCGAGGAGCTTGACAGATTTTCCACATTTGACGGAATGGCGCTTCGCGGGCCGATTTGGAGCGCGAACAGAGCTGAGCGCGACCATTTAGGGCTTGACAAAGGGAGATACAGGGACTAAAAAGGACAATTAACGCTCCTTCTTAGGAGTCGGGCGGGCTCAAAGCCACGATGTTTCCCATCGATGCCGCGTTTGAGCGGGCTCGGTTGAAGGGAGTTTCAAAATGGCAGTAAACACTGAACGGTGTCCGTTGTGCGGAACCGAGCTTTCCGCCGTTAAATTCAGGGAGATACAGGTTACCCTTCGGCAGCAGGAAGAGGAGAAAGCCGCACACCTTCGACGCAGGATCGAACTTGAGTGCAGGCTGGATTTCGATAAGCAGAAGGAGACGCTGGAAAAGAGGGTTAGGCAAGAATCCGAAGCCCGCGTGAAGCAGGTGTCATCTGAACGAGACCAAGTAGCCAAAAAGCTCGCGCAAGCCGAGGCTAGTGTAGCGGCCATCCGGAAACAGGTAGAGGATGATGCTGAAAAGTTGCGTCTGAAGGAGCTCGCGCAGCAACGTCGAGTGCTCGAAAGTGACAAGATTTCGGCGCTCCAGAAACAGCGGGCTGAGTATGCCAGAAAGGATGAATCCCTTCAAAAGAAGGTCCAAGAGTTGGAGAGGAAGCTTCAAAACAAGACCGCAAACGAGTTAGGCGACGGGGCCGAGATCGACCTGTTTGAGGCTTTGCGAGATCAGTTCTCAATGGACAGGATAGTGCGCGTTCCAAAGGGGCACCCTGGAGCCGACATTGTACATGAGGTTCTGTATAAGGGTTCTTCGTGCGGGAGGATCGTGATCGATTCCAAGAATCGCCAGGACTGGCATTACTCCTATGTCGCGAAGCTACGACGGGATCAAGCGGAGGCCAAGGCTGAACACGCGATTCTCGCGAGTGCCTTCTTTCCCAAAGGGAAGAGGGAGATGTGCATCGAGTCGGACGTGATCGTGGTCGCGCCAGGACGCGTTGTCTACATTGTGCAGATTTTGCGGAATGCCATGATAACGATGCACGTCAAGGGTTTGAGCATGAAGGAGCGCGCAACGAAGATGAGCAGGCTGTACGACCTGATCACCTCCGACTCTTACTCGAGGCGGTTCTCCGAAGCAAGCAAGCTCGCAGACGATGTACTGGAGTTGGATGTGCAGGAAAAGAGGGACCACGATAATGTTTGGAAAAAGCGCGGGATCCTCGCCAAGAGAATTCAGGCTGTTCTGCGCGAGGTTGAGACTGACGTGTCCGCTGTAATCGAGGCGACCGACAGTGCGGAGATGCCGCCCGGCTTCAGTTTGAGGTCGAGTCCCAGTTCGACGATCACATCGCGTGCTCGGGAGATCGTCTGATGGAACAAGAGATCGCCTTTCACTGGCAGGAGCGTCGGCTGGGTCGAACGCTCCTGCGGACGTACCGAGACACGGTCGATCTTCGCGATGTGTTTCCTAATGAGAGGCAGCCCAGGATGGGGCCGAAGGAGGACCCCGAATTACAACGACAGATCGAGGCGAACGAGGGGATTTTTGAGCCGCTGTTGCTGGAGCCGCACCCCGACAATCGCAATAAGTTTCGGATCATTGACGGGGACCGTCGCTGGACAAATTCGAAAATACTAGTCGAAGTTCAGAAGAAGGACCAGTACAGACAGCTTCCGGCCGAAATCACGGACCGCACGCTGACCGATGAGGAGCGATTTCGTGTCTGGATTTATATACACCGCCAGAGGCGCGAATGGGATACGAAGGAAAAGGAGATGGTCGCCTACAGCCTCGTGAACATGGTGGGGCGCGCCAGCGCGGCAAATATCCTAGGCCTCACGGTCAGGGAATTGGATAAGTTGGTTGAGATTTATGACCTGTCTGAAAAGCTCACAAATTTGGCTGAGCCGGGGGCTTCGATTACCTGGGCGCGCGAAATCAAGAATCTTAATCGCAAACTCCTAACGCCGAGTACGCTGGACGCGATCATTAGGAAGATCAACGAGCAGGAGATCACGAACTCCAAAGAGCTCCGGAAGCTCCGCCAAGTGCTAAAGGACCCGGTGGCAAAAGATGCATTCCTCTCGTCGGGAGGGACGATCGAGACGGCGCTTAAGACATTGAGTCCCGCCCCTTCAAAGAGGGCTCAGGGGCTGGTTGGGGACATCGATCAGCTTTCTGAGTCGCTTCAGCGATACCCTTGGACGACGCTCGCCGCCATGAAGGGTGATCAGCAGGTGTTGAGAAAGCTTGAGGAGACGGAGAAGCTCATAAAAGAGCTTAAGAAAACGCTGTCCAGATAGCTACGCGCAGCGGATGGGCGCTGCGGTGCGAGCACCTCCGCTGCGGCCTGCGGCAGCAAGGAAGGCGGTGCGCGCCGACTTTTTTGGCACGGCTGAAAGCCGTGCTTTGGCACAAAGCATTGCGAAGGTGAGGCAGGGAAACGCGAGTCCGTCGCGTCGCTCAGGGCTCGGTCGGGGCAGGCTCTGCGAACGGGCGAGTCCGATTCGATTCCTCCCGGCTCCGGCATGAAGCGGCTTCGCCGGCGGGTTTGGGATGGCGTCGTGTGATCGAGCTTGAAGGGCGGGGGTTCGGTCGCAACGGCGTGCCAGTGACTGGTACGCGGCCGCGACCGAACCAAGGAAGGCGCTCCCCCACCCCACCGTGCCAACGGCAGGCACGGCGGGGGCCCCGGATTTCGCGCCGACTTTTTACGGCACGACCAAGGTCGTGCCCTGACACA
>JASHPM010000343.1 GCA_030038115.1 Acidobacteriaceae bacterium
CGCAGAAAAGTGTAGATGTTGGTCAGTCCCGGACCGGAAACGACGCGTTCGAAGCTGACGCGGCCGTTGAATTTCTTCATCAGCCAGGAAAGCAGCTCCATGTCAAGCGGGTTGCGCGCGGCAAAATCGCAATGGCCTCCTTCGGAGGCCATGGGCACATGCGTCTTGCCGTTCCACACCAGAACACCTTCGCCCAGACCGGTACCCGCGGAAACGATTGCGCGATTCCCGACGGCCGACGGATCGCCCTCGTTGAGTGTGACGATCTGATCCGGCGTCAGCTCCGCAATTCCATAGCCGTTCGCCTCAAGATCGTTGATGAGAAACAGGTGCCTGATGTTGAGACCGGCCGACAGCTCACGGCTGTCGAGCACCCATGGAAGATTGGTGAGCTTGAGTCTTCCCCCGCGAACCGGACCCGGCACGCCGAAACAGGCGGCCGTAATTTCGGGATTGGAGTTTTCCGCAAGAAAGCGAAGAACGATTTCCTGGAGACCGGTGAATTGCTGAGCCGGGAAGCGCTCGTCGCGAACGTAGACTAACCGGCCGTGCTCGAACGAGTAAAGTGCAAGGTCAACCTTGGTGCCGCCTACATCCCCGGCGAGAATCATCTTGCGATCTCCAGCGTTCCTGTGCCATCGGCGCCCGGCGCAGGCAGATGCGCCGCGGCAGCCGTGTCCAACAAGAATAGCAGCCGGCCGGTCTGCGGCTGGACGAGCTGTGAAGGCAGCGTCTCCGGGTCCCAGGGCCCCAGCAACACGCGCCCCAGCGGGTCGGCTTTCGACGGCCCATCGATGAGGAAGAAGACGTCGCGCGCAGCATTGATCACGGGCCATGTGAGCGTCACGCGCCAGCTCTGCTTCTGCTGGGGGACGTGATTCGCGATGGCGACGCGCGCCACCTCGTGCAGAGCCGCGGTGTGTGGAAACAACGATGCGCAGTGGCCATCGTCGCCCATGCCGAGCTGGACGACATCAAAGACGGGCACTTTCGCACCCTCCAGCCGATAGTGTTTGCGGATCGCCGACTCGTAGCGCGCAGCGGCCTGTTCGGGATCGAGTTCGCCCTCGATGCGAATCGCATGGTTCGGCGCCAACGGAACCCTGTCCAGCAGAAGATCGCGCGCCGCGCCGAAGTTGCTGTCCGGATGTTCCGGCGGCACACAACGCTCGTCGACCCAGAAAATCCAGAGCCGATCCCACGGAATCGCCGCCCGGTACGGAGCATTCGGATCGGCCAGCAGAGCAAAGACCGGCTTCGGGCTGCTTCCGCCGGAAATAGCGATGCGCGCTATGCCGCGTGTGGTAACCGCTGACTGAATTCCCTTTACGAATTGCTCTGCCGTCGCCCGCGACAGAGCGTCCTGCTGCCTGAAAACGCGGTACTCAACATGAATTTTCTTTGCCATTTTCTCCCGGCACGCGAGTGGACCTCAACTCCCTGAAACTCACTTCCATCACGCAAAACCGCATTCTATCGCTCGCCGAATGACGCAACATTCGCGCGGTCAGGGCTTCGGCGTTACCTGTATACCCTGCCACGTGTGGCCGTCGCGGCCGATCAGCTCGTCGCCGCATTCCGGTCCCCACGTGCCCGCCGCATAATTGGGGAAAGTTTGCGGATACTTTTTCGCCCATGCGTCGATCACCGGCGTATACAGCGCCCACGTGGTCTCCACGCCATCGCGATGCGCGAACAGGGTTGCGTCACCCAGCATCGCGTCCAGCAACAAACGCTCGTAGCCATTGGCGGAGGATGCGCCAAAAGACTGCGTATAGTTGAAGTCCATAATGACGGGACAAACCGCCATCTGCGGCCCCGGCACCTTGGCCCCGAAACGCAGCGAGATCCCTTCGTCGGGCTGAATGCGCATGGTGATCATGTTGGGCTGAATGTCCGTGCAAGGCCCATGCATATGCGTGCCAAAAAGTAACATTGGCGGTTGCTTGAACTGAATGGTGATTTCTGTGGCGCGACCGGCGAGGCGTTTGCCCGCGCGGAGGTAAAACGGAATTCCGGCCCAGCGCCAGTTGTCGATTTCGAGTCGAATGGCCACGTAGGTTTCCGTCTGCGATTTTGGATCGACGCGATCCTCTTCGCGGTAGCCCTTGACCATCTGGTCGTCAACAATGCCTGGCCCATACTGTCCACGCACGCAATCGAAAATGTTCAGGGGCTTGATGGAACTCCACAGCTTGATCTTTTCGCGGCGCACGGCGTCGGCGGCAAAGCTGGCCGGCGGCTCCATGGCCACGAAGGAGAGCAGTTCCATCATGTGGTTCTGCACCACGTCGCGCAGCGCACCAGCCTTTTCATAAAACGGGCCGCGCCCTTCGATACCGATGCTCTCCGCAGCCGTGATCTGCACGTGATCGACAAAATTGCGATTCCAGATGGGTTCGAAAATGCCGTTGGCAAAGCGGAAAACCAGCACGTTCTGCACAGTCTCTTTGCCGAGATAGTGATCGATGCGGAAGATCTGGCTCTCGCTGAACACCGTATCGACGTCGTCGTTCAGCGCGCGGGCGCTTTCCAGATCGTGGCCGAACGGCTTTTCGATGATGATCCGCACCGTGCCGACCTCGGGCCTGGCCATCCCCTGCTCGCCCAGACGATGTACGATGTCGGCGAAGTACTCAGGAGCAGTCGCGAGGTAGAAGAGGCGATTGCCGCGCGTGCCATAGTCGTGGTCATACTGCTCCAGCAGTTTCTTCAGCGCCGCATAGCCCTGGTCATTATCGAAATCCGTGGCGAAATAGCCAATTTTCGCGATGAACTCGTCGAGCTTGTCCGCTCCCTTTTGAACGCCGCCGAACTCGATAATGCCCTGGCGCATATCTTCGGCAAATCCCTGGCCGAGATCGCGGCGCGCCACGCCAACTATGCGAAAGTGATCGGGCAGCAGACCCGCCTGCTCCAGATGGAAGAGCGCGGGCAGCAGCTTGCGTTTGGTCAGATCGCCGGAAGCGCCGAAGATGACCACGACGCTCGGTTCGGGGATGCGTTCGTGCACCTGGGACGCCGCCTGCTTCACGTCCTCCGGAGAAATTCTCACTTCCGTAGTTGCCATCGATGTGCCCCTTC
>JASHPM010000344.1 GCA_030038115.1 Acidobacteriaceae bacterium
GCGGGTTTGCTCGCGGGTTGCGCCCTGCGATCCGCGATTCCGCTGGCAGCGGCCTCCGCTGCGGGTATCGGCGCCCACTCGGTGATTCATATCAGGACCCACCACTTCGGAGGATTCGCAATCGAAGCCTCAGCGTTTGTTCTTGTCTATTTCGCGCTTGCCTACTTTCTGACGATGACGGCTCAGGATCGGAACGATGTAAAACGCTTTACGCGGGCAGCACTCAACAGAAGTCGGGGAGCTACGAACCTCCCCGCGCTGTCGGGGCGATAAATCGGGAAGCCTACTTACTGAGGCGTCTGCGACGACTCAGGCTCCTTGCCATTCGGGGTCAACGTAAAGCCCATCCAGCCATGCCAACCGAGAGTCGAGAAAGGCCTGGTTATAGAAACACACCGGCCGAAATCCAAGGTCTTTCAGATAAAGGTGCACTTCTTCGAATCGCGGCAGATCGGCATAAGCCTCATACCAATTGAGTTCAATAAATATGAGGTGAACTTTATGCCGACGCAGCATGTCCGATCCGCCTTTGAGAACCTCGAGGTCGAAGCCCTGCGTATCCGACTTCAGAACGTGGATACGAGGGATCCCTCCGGCGTCGCAATAGGCATCCAGCGAGCTCACGTCGACCTCGGCTCGAGCCGTGGTATCGCTTTGCCAGCAGAAATCTTTGCCCTGCGGCAGAAAGGAACTCAGGCTGCTTTCGGCGTTTTCGAGGAGGACCTTTCGCTCGGGCCGTGAACCGAGTGCGAGGTTGTTGAGGCGGAGGTCCGGCGTGCCCATGGTCCGCTGCTTCAGCTGCTCGAAGGCGGAAGGGCCCGGCTCGAAGGCATGGATCATGGGGGAAGCGAAGTGGGAACGAAAAGATGCGATGGTTTGTCCGATGTTTGCGCCCACATCGAATACGATCGCGCCGGTTTGCGCGCCCGTCAGGCGAGACATGTCCTCGAAGGGGTCGCGGCCCAGCTGGTTTGGATCGACTCGGCGGATATCGTAGCCGCGCGCAAGGAGGGACTTTCTGATAAAGCTCTTAAGGCCGGTCACTATTCGCGATTTTATCGCAGGGGGAGTGCATCCGAAGGGGCTTGGGCGGCCCTGGCCGACCGATGATGCCGTCCCGAAGATGAGCGCTTGAGGAGGCGCCGCGGTGTGTCCAACGCAGCTCGCTTCCCTCAAATGGATTGGGTGGAAGTTTAGGCGCGGGCTGGTGATGCCTGCGGTTTTGCAGCTGGGGCGACGGTGGCGCTGTGGAGAAACTGCTAGCTAGCTATCTTCCGCAGCCGCCGAACGATCCCTTTTCCATAGCGGGCGAAGCTTCTTAAGTATGCAATTTCCGCGCGGCCTATGCCTGTTTCTCGACTGACAAAGAGGACGTCAGCGGCATTCCTGAACGTGAAGGGCAGGACCACGAATCCGATATCGCGCATCCGTTCGCATATCCGCTGAATGGCCGGCAGTTGTTCACGGTAAATGAAGTCGTGAAACTCGACTGTGACCTGCCGGGCCGACTGCAGTTCCTCGTCGCTGCAGGAGGCGAACATATCAATTTCGGCTCCCTCGATGTCGACCTTGAGGAGATCGATGCGCTCCACGTGGGCGCGACGGAGAAACTCCGTCAACGTGATCATCTCGACAAGCTGGGTTGCCGAACTTTCCTCAGGAGACATCGGACCCAAAACGCTCGCACACCGCGAGGAAAAGACGTTCACCGAAACTTGCTGATTCTTTCCTCCCACGGCAACCGGGAGCACCTGCAATAGCGGGTGCGGTTGGATGCGATCCAACAGCTCCCTTACCGGTTCGGCCGCGATCACCCGGCAGTGAAACCGCTCAATCATGGCATGAGCAAAATCGCCGTCGTTGGCCCCGAGGTCTACTACGATCGAGTCGGCATCGATCAAATCGGGAAGAAAGCTGTGCAGGCACACATATGCGACCTCGCCGAACACAGATCCTCCTGAAGTGCGGATACTTTGATCGTAGCATTCGTGGACCATTCGGAGCCCCAGATCTCTGGCCGTTGACCGTGACTTCCTCAACCTTCCGCGAAGTGAAGTCTTATTTTGCGAACAGTGCTGCTATCGCAGGAACCCGGCACGCCCGCGCTTCGAGGCAGGAATCGACACTGATATCCTGTTTGGGCTCGCCGTGCCATTTCTCCCGAAGGAGACCAACTCTTGAAATCGGCTCTGGTACGCGTACTGGGATACCCAGCCACGCTCATTCACGGAGACACGCTGGTCCTGGATCGCTGGCTTTGGCTGAAGAAATACCTGCCACCGGTACCGCGCGGATCGAAGTCCCTGATCGATGTGGGCTGCGGCACGGGAGCCTTTACGATTGGCGCGGCTCGCCGGGGCTATCGCTCTCTCGGCCTGAGCTGGGATGAGCGCAATCAGCGGGCCGCCAGCGAGAGAGCCGCTATGTGCCGTGCGGATTTGGCCAGTTTCGAGGTTCAGGATGTAAGAAAGCTGGGCGAACGTGAGGATCTGAAGGGCAAATTCGATGTTGCCATCTGCCTGGAATGCATCGAACACATCCTTGACGACGAGAAACTGATGCGGGATATGGCGGCATGCCTCAAGCCTGGAGGCACGCTTCTTCTGACAACCCCCAACATCTGCTTTCGACCCATGACCTTCGACGATGGCCAGGTGTCGCTTGTGGAGGACGGCGGTCACGTACGCAGAGGGTACAGCCCGGAAGATTTGCAGGGACTTTCGAAGGCCTCCGGTCTGGAGGTCGAACGTGTCGAATACTGCAGCGGGGTCCTCAGTCAGAAGCTGACCGGAATATCGCGGGTGACACAGAGGTACGTTCCGCATCTGGTTGCATGGGCACTGCTGCTGCCGTTTCGCTGGATGCCCCCGGCGTTCGACAGGCTGGCGTCGAGCGTAACGAAATGGCCCGGCTATTCGATCACGCTGCTGGCGAGGAAAAAGAATAAAGCTGCAGCCGTGGTGGGCAGAGAATCCGCACCGCGTATCCCAGCGTCGGCGTGAGTCATCGGTCTGACGCTCACTTTGCTCTCAGGGCGCTCGCCGGAACCAGCCGGCGGATCGGTTCGATCCAGGCTTCTCCATACCGGGGCCATCCGCCGATCTTCTGAGCGCGCTGGAGCGCGGGATCAAACGCTTCCACGCCGTCGGGGAAGAGATCCTCTCCGACGCCACTTCAGCTGCCAATGGGCGGCCATCTCCATCATGGATGCTGTAATCCCAGCGCCTTCGCCACAGCGTCCGCGCTCCTGTCCATCAGCGCAAAGTGCCGGACGACGGAACCATGATCGATGTCTCGCGAAACCAGGGAGGGATCGGGACCCAGCCACGTCAGGTTCATGGACTGGAAGGAAGTGAAACGATCCGTCTTTACCCGATTAGTGAGGCCGGCCTCGGCCAGCAGGTGATTGAGTGCCAGCTGATCGTGCTGCTCCTGAGTGGTCCTCGTGCAGTATTCATCAAGAAACCGGATGGTCCGCTGGTTGGAATGGAAGGCCATGACGCCGCAGCACAGGATGAACCCGAACCGCCGCGCGACGTCGACTGGAACCGAGTAATCCATCTGCGCGACGATGTCAGCCTCAGGAAAGGACCGGAGCATCCCGTCCAGATCTCCGACAACGATGGCATCGACGTCGAGAGAAACAACGTCATAGCCCAGCATCAGGATTTCACGGAGCACCAGGACGCGAAGAATCCATAGGTTATTTCCACTGGCGCGGTCGAGCCGCCCGTGTTCGTCGAAGCGGAAGTAGGCCGACACATCCAAAACGCCACACTCGCATCGCTCGCTCAGGGAGGCAACGGTCGCCTTATCCAATGCCAATACCAGCGGGTAGTACGGCGTGAGCTTCTGGATTTGCCGGAGCCATACCTCAAAGACTGCAAAGAAGCGCTGGCTAACGATGGTGAGAACAACCCCCCGGCTGCCTTTTTGCGGAAGCGGAGTTTGCCCAAGCACTGCAGCCAGTTCTCTGGAAATCCGTTGCGAAATCACACCTTCCAGAAAATCGCCAACAGAGCTGGCAACCTTCGCATCGCTCTGGCCGGGATAGTCTCGTTCGGTTCTTCTGTAGAGAAGAAGCGAAAGACGGCTCGCTCCGAGAAGCCATGCCATGTTCGCGAGCCAGAGGTT
>JASHPM010000345.1 GCA_030038115.1 Acidobacteriaceae bacterium
ACTGAAGACCTCGGCATCAAGCTCGAGAACATCAAGCTCGAGGACCTCGGCAAGGCCAAGCGCGTCACCATCGACAAGGACAACACCACCATCGTCGAAGGCCGCGGCGAGTCCAAAGCCATCGAAGGCCGCGTGAAGGAAATTCGCACCCAGATCGACAAGACCACCTCCGACTACGACCGCGAGAAGCTCCAGGAACGTCTCGCCAAGCTGGTCGGCGGCGTTGCCGTCATCAAAGTCGGTGCCGCGACCGAGACCGAGATGAAGGAGAAGAAGGCACGCGTCGAGGATGCCATGCACGCTACCCGCGCGGCAGTCGAGGAAGGCATCGTCCCCGGCGGCGGCGTGGCTCTGGTGCGCTGCGAGAAGGACGTTGAGGATCTCATCAAAACCCTGCAGGGCGATGAGAAGATCGGCGCTCAGATCGTTCGTCGCGCGCTGGAGGAGCCGCTGCGCCAGATCGTCGGCAATGCCGGCGAAGAAGGTGCGGTCGTGGTGGGCAAAATCCTCGAAAGCAAGGATCCCCACTTCGGCTACAACGCCCAGACCAACGTCTTCGAGGACCTGGTCAAGGCGGGCGTCATCGATCCCACCAAGGTGACGCGCACGGCGCTGCAGAACGCCGCGTCCATCGCCGGCCTCATGCTCACCACCGAAGCCATGGTCTCCGAAATTCCGGAGCCCAAGACGGCAGCCCCCGCGGGCGGCCACGGCGGCGGCATGGGCGACATGTATTAAGAACCAGCCATGCGAGCGGGCGCCAGGCGCGTCCGCCCGTGCGGCCAGCACCGGGCTTCGTCGAAAGACGGAGCCCGTTTTGTTTCATCCCGTTCAGTCGCCCGCTTGTCATCCTGAGGTCGAGCATCGCGAGACCGAAGGATCTGCGGTTGCTTTTCCTGACGCGAAGCCAACTCCCCCGTACCCCACCCTCGCTCGCCCGTTTCTGGCGACAGGCTGGGATGCGCGGTCCCGCGGGCTCTTCGCCAAACTTCGTCTCGTTCGTGCAAAAAAGCAACAGCGCACGAACTTCCCCGAAGTTTGGCTCGTCCGTGCGCTTGCACCCCAGCGAAACTTTGTTTCGCCGGGGACCCCGCTACGCCTGCACGGACCACCCCCGACCGCCCCCGACCCCGCCCGGCCAGCGACATGGCCGACATGTAATGAGAACCAGCGAAGGAAGCGGTCAGCTAAGGACCGGCCAGCTAAATCAGCGGGCGTCCTTCACGGGAAGTTGTTTTTCGCGCACGACCCGTTCAAATTACGACCTGTTGTATCGTTCACTAAGGATCGTCTAAGCTTGTCCTCTTTTTTTCCCACAATCCGCCGGCTCGTGCTGCATCCCGCTTTGTGGTGCGCCCTCGCTGTCGCCATTTGCGTCCTCCTTTCCCATCCCTTTGCGAACATGGGCCTCGGCGACGACTTTTCCTACATCTGGTCTGCGCGTGTTTTCGTGGATACCGGGCACATTGCCTACAACGGTTGGGGAGCAATGATGCTCGGCTGGCAGCTCTATTGGGGCGCGCTGTTCATCAAGCTCTTTGGCTTTTCCTTCAACACTCTGCATGCTTCGGGCCTGATCCTGGCGATGGCAACCGCTGCTTTAACTCAGCGAGTCCTCGTGCGCGCAGGTTTAACGGAATGGAACGCGACCATTGTGACACTGTGTCTCACATTGTCGCCCCTGTTTTTCCCTCTCTGTTTCAGCTTCATGTCGGATGTCCCGGGATTCCTGAGCATCCTCGTATGCCTGTACGGGTGCCTCCGCGCCCTGCAGGCGAAAACGGACCGTGCTGCTGTCGGATGGATGATCTTCGCCGGTTTATCCAATGCGGTCGGGGGAACGGCTCGCCAGATTGCCTGGCTTGGCGTGCTGGTGATGGTGCCCTGCGCCACATGGACCATGCGTCGGCGGCGTGGAATGTTGGCGGCGGGCGCAGCGATTTGTGCTGTTTCCGTCGGATTTGTGGCCGCGTGCATGGAATGGTTCAAACGGCAGCCGTATTCGCTGAGCGAGAAACTGATCACAAGGGATGGCCTCCAGCATTCCCCGATCCAGGGCGGTTTCACTATCGCGCTCTATTGCCTGCCGATCCTCGTCGCGTTTCTTACCGCGATTCCGTTTGGGAATCGCCGTGCGCGCCTCCAGTTCGCCGGGGCCGCTGTGCTGCTCGCCCTTGCCGGCGCATGGCTCACTGCACCCTTCGTTGGGGTTGGGGCGCAGCATGAACTGCGTCTGGCTCCTTTTGATATGGAGTGGGTCACAGCCAGAGGATTCTACGTGCCCACCTGGTTGAACATCCGCCCCCCGGCACCCCCTGTTGCTCTTCTGGCCCCGATACGATTGGCTCTGACCTTGCTGATCGACGCGTCGCTGCTGGCTTTCCTCATCTGCCTTCTCAATATTCCCGCCGCACAGCCCAGGGGGAACCCCGCAGGGAAGATTCCCGTTCGGACCCTGTTCATCCTTCTCGGTCCCTTCACGGCGGCGTACGCCCTGCTCAGCGGAACCCGAGCTTGGGTACTCGAGAGGTATTACATTCCCCTCATCCTCGTCTCTCTGCTTGCGTTGGTGCGTTGGTATCAGTCCAGAATCGCATCCCGTCTGCCGGTACTGAGCGTCATCTTCACAGTCCTGTTCGCCGGATATGCCGTGGCGCAGACGCACGACTTCGCTGCCGGCGAACGGGCTCGACTTCAGGCGATCGGCGAACTGGGCGCCACAGGCATTCCCCATTCCCAGATCGAAGCAGGAATCGACTACGACGGCTGGACTGAACTGGAAATGGTGGGTTACGCGAACGACCCGCGCATCAACACACCTCCCGGCGCGTTCCAGCCGCCTCCGCCACAGCCGCCTCGCCCCGAAGGCTGCATGGACGACCAATTTTTTGTCGTCCGCCTTCCGGCGATTCAGGCCGCCGCCCGCTACGCATTGACCTACCAGCCCACCCGCTGTTTCCCCGAGTCGCAGTTTTCTCCCCTGCCTTACACCACATGGCTCTTGCCGCATCGGCGAAGCATCTACATCCTCGACAAGCAAAAGTAGGCGGGGTTCGAATCACACCCCAGCACCATGGCCCCATCCAAAACCCCCCACATGTTGTATCGTTCTCCTTTATCCCCGAGGAGACATCCGCCCGCCATGCGTCTTCCTATCTCCGCATTTGTAACAGCGACAGTTCTATTCTCAATTCCCGCAGCCTTCGCCGCCCCACCCACCTCCCGCACCACGCAAACGGGCACGCCCGCCTCGAAAGACCCACGCCTCGCTGGCGCTTACACCTTCCACCGCGGCGGATGGACTTACGTCCACCTCGAAGGCTCGCCCGAGCAGATCGGCTTCCAGCACGGCTACCTCCTCGGCCCGCAGATCGCCGACGCTCTCCACGTCTACAAAGTCGAAGACACCCACACCACCAAACGCGTCTGGCAATTCTTCCGTGACGCCGCCCAGGAAATGTTCTGGCCGCACATCGACGCGGAATATCAGGCCGAACTCAAGGGCATCGCCGCAGGCGCGCAGGCCCGCGGCATCCACGTTGACGTGTGGGACATCGTCGCCCTCAACG
>JASHPM010000346.1 GCA_030038115.1 Acidobacteriaceae bacterium
ACATCGGCCATTGCACGACCCGGTGCGGCAATCTCCCGTGCCGGGTTCATTTCGTATCGGTGAAGCCGTCGCAATCATGGCTGGTGAAGGTTGGTCATTCCACGCGGCCCTGAGCAATATCCTCCGCGTTAACCAGGCAATACGTGTGTGAACGGGATGCCGCAACTGACCTGCGCCTCGGGCGATCGTCGGCACCACCAGCACCCATAGACTCACGATATATGGCGCCAGATGGCGGTTTTGCACAAGAGGAAACAGATAGACAAACGCAATCATTTCGCATGCGGCACCGATCACCACAATCGAGAGCATCCATCTCAACACATCCGGCTTGCGCTGTGCCTTTAGGAGCCACAGCGCTGTAAAAAACGGGATCGGAACGAGCAAAAATTTGACGGCCCCTCCAAATGCCATCTGCGACGCAGCCTCAATTGCAATCCGGGTGCGACCAACAACCCCCAAATCGTAGAACTGCGCAGCAGATCGCAAGCCAAATTTTCCCGGCAGGTAAAACAGGAGCCGTGCCGTACTGGTCCATGGCATATAGGTTCCGAACGTATGTTTGGCATATAGCAACCACAGCGTCTCGATGCCACCAGCGAGAGCACCAACGATTACCAGATCGGCCATCTCGCTACGCGATCTGACCGTCACGAGGGCAAAAATGATGCCGGCGGCAACATAAACACCCGATTCGAGTCGGGTCGTAGCAAGGACACTTGTTGCCACGATACCAATAAGCAGCCAGGGAAACCGCGCCGCGCCCGCACGAAGCTTTGCCAGCCAAAGAAGGAAACCCAGCATGGCTATCACAGCAAGCCCTGTCTCCATCCCAAAGATGAACCAGGCAGTGAAAAACCACGGGCCACTGAAAAGGATCGCACTGAGGAACATCTCCCGCTCGGGCGGCTGTTGATGAATTTCACCCCATATAATCCAGACAGCGAAAGCGGCAAGGGCGCACATGAGGATCCCCAGAGCGTTCGACAATCCAACCCCGACGGGCACGCCGCTGATCCTTGACGCGACGGCCAAAAGTATGACGTAGGCTGGGCTGCTGAAGCCATACGACGCTTCACCAGGATTGAATGCGAATACCCCCGACACAGCTAGGTGTCGGGCGTATGTGAGGAATATGAACGAGTCGTCAACTGCGGGACGGGGCCATATCACCACAAGCAGCAAACACAGCGCAACCTCAAGCGCAACGAACCAAGAAAGGCGACGGCGAATCACGATGCTTCCTTTCATTGCCGCACCCGCAGACCTTTCACCGGCGTCAGTGCGCCGGGTGGACTGCCTCGAAGGCGGCGGCGAAAGCTTAGCGACGAAATGACAGCCCTTTGCAGGCGGAACATCCTGAGGATCGGCGCAACAGCCGATCGGACGGCTGGGTTACGCTTGAGCGCGGCTTTTAATTTGTCGAACCTGCCGGAGGAATTCGGCGATTGCTCCCATAGCCGAACGTAGTCGCTCTGTTGCGGAATGAACTCCCGCGACACGTCTCCCAGCCGCCTGGCCTGGACAGCCATGTACACGCCACCACAATCCGACTCAAGGTTCACGCGGCTCTGCACGATGTCCGGATCGGAGACCCGATAGAACCTGGAGCGGAAGGTTCCGTCCCATGCGATGCACGATTCCACTGCATATCCGTTCTTCGACGAGAAAAACCGATAGAACAACTCAGGCGAAAACTGATAGAAACCATGGCCGCAAAAATTATTAGCCATCGTGATGGATATGAATCTACCCTCGGGTCGCACCATCTCAGCCGCGTTCCGCAAAGCCGTCAGGACATCGAATACGTGCTCAAGTGTCCCGCTGTCGAGGACGAGATCAAAGCAGGAGTGCAGGCTGGCCGGGACCGGCCGGTTCATATCGTGGACGATCTGCGCGCCTTCATAGTCGCTCGCGTCGATCACCACGATCTCGCGAGCCCCAAGCACCTTAAAAAACTCATCGGCGTATTCGTTCGTGGGGTCCAGCAGGCTGAGGACCAAGTCCCGTGACAGCTCGCACCCCGCATTGCGAAGAACCGAAACCAGCGCCGGCCGATAGCAGTGGAGGCTCTGGTGGCCAAGCATGGCCATTCGTGCGAATGACACTCCGCTTTGGCGCGCCCTGACGAGAAGCTGGGCACCGTTCACATCGATGCCCATCGCTGCCTCGTCACAGTAACCATCAGGAATTTCGCTGCGCCTGCAGCATATTCAACAACAGTGGTGTCGTGAAACTGCGGGCCCACGATTCGCTTGCCCAACAGCTCCCTCCAGTTTCAGCTCTCGTCGGCGAGTTTACCATGCGTGCATTTGACTGGCCTTCGACGCCGTACATGCCAGCAGTTCGTTGTCCTGTTGGAGGGAACCGGCGCAATCCTATGCGCTGCTGAAGGCGGACATCAGTCGAACCTTCACATCTTTTCGTTTCTGCTTCCCGTCCCTGCGGTTGCGCGCTCCATCACCTCGAGAGTGCTGGAAGGTCTGCCGCTCCGCGGCTCCTGCTCACCGCTCCACGCACGAGCCGCTTCACGTCGTTCCGATCCTGAGCCGTCATCGTCAGAAAGTAGGCAAGCGCGAAATAGACAAGAACAAACGCTGAGGCTTCGATTGCGAATCCTCCGAAGTGGTGGGTCCTGATATGAATCACCGAGTGGGCGCCGATACCCGCAGCGGAGGCCGCTGCCAGCGGAATCGCGGATCGCAGGGCGCAACCCGCGAGCAAACCCGC
>JASHPM010000347.1 GCA_030038115.1 Acidobacteriaceae bacterium
TGGGAGCTGAGCGGGATCGTGATGAACCTGGGCGACACCAAGACGGTGCCGAACATTGCGCTGAAGGCAGGGGCGAGCAGCACGACGGTGGAAGTCGTGGCTGACAAGAACGTCGAAGTGCCCCTGGATACGCCGGAAATCAGCGACACGATGAACGCGGAGCAGATCGAGGATATGTCGCTGGAAGGCCGCGACGCGGGCGAATTGCTGAAGATGATGCCGGGCACAGCTTTGGCCAACGGCATCAGCCAGGGGTCGGCCTTTAATCCGAAGACCACAGGATCGAACAGCGGTCCAGTGGGCGATTATTCGATCAACGGCTACCAGCCCAACGGCAGTATGGCGTACATGCTGGACGGCGCGAACCTGGTCGATCCCGGCAACGCGGGATCACAGATCGCGAACATCAACACCGACATGGTGCAGGAAGTGAAGACGCTGACGGGCAGCTACGGCGCGGAATATGCCTATGGCCCGGTAATCTTCGAAGCCTTCAGCAAGTCGGGCGGCAAGAACTTCCACGGAGAAGGTTACACGTACGCGCGCAACTCGGAGCTGAACAGCTGGGAGTCGTACACCAAGGAGTCGTACCTTTCCAGCATCACCAGCGCGACCACTCCGGCGCAGGCGGCGGCTCTGGCCTCGGCCGATTTCCCGTACGAGTACTTCTACTACCTCGGCGGGAACGTGGGCGGTCCGGTGATCTTCCCGCATTTCAACCGGAACCACGACAAGCTGTTCTTCTGGGGCGGCTATGAATACATGATCCAGCACCCCAACAACCCGTTGCAGGACTACAACGAGCCGACCCAGGACCAGCAGAACGGCATCTTCGACAAGGCGGCGAATCCCTCGTCGAACAACGGCAACTACAGCTATGCGTACGGGCTGCCCGTTCCCAACGGCAGCGTGCCGGGCGATGGCAGTAACTGGACAACGGATTCCAGCGGCAACGTTCACATCCCGACGACAGACTTCGACTCGAACATCACGGGCGTGCTGAAGCTGTATCCGCTGCCCAACGTGACGCCGAACGCCGGCAACGGCTGGAGCAACTACGCTTATGCTCCGAGCATCCCGCAGAACCGGTGGGAAGCGACGGGCAAGCTGGACTATGCCATCACCGAGAACACCAAGCTGAGCGGAACCTACGCGTATCAGAACGAAGTGGATCAGCACCCGATCACGATCTGGTGGGCGCCGCCCAACACGCTGCCCTATCCGGCGCCGGTTTCGGCAGCGACGAACTCGCAGGTCATTCTGGGCAACTTCACCCATCAGTTCGGCCCGACCACCACCAGCGAGACGGTGTTCACGCTGTCGCGCTACATCAACCCCAACAAGCTCGGCAGCGACGCCGCTAACCGCAGCACGGTGGGGATGGGCGGAGTGGCCGGACTGTTCGGACACACTTCAACCCAGATGCCGAACATCATCGGCCCGTGGGAAGGCGCGCTTTCCAACATCGATGAGCAGCCGATGGATGGCCCGTTCGACGGCGGAGCGTTCGGGGCGCTGAAGCGGGTGCCGCAGTTCTATGAGACGGTCAGCAAGGTGCTCGGAACGCACACGGCGAAGGCCGGCTTCTACTGGGCGCAACCGTACAACAGCCAGTCCAGCGGCAGTGACGACGGGGGCAACGACAACGGACAGTTCAACATGGGGTGGCCGGCAAACTACGGCACCAACAACGTGGTTTCCGACTTCGAACTGGGGCGTGTGGCGAGTTATGAGCAGCAGAGCGGCGTTCCTCTGGACAACTTCCAGATGAACCAGTGGTCGATCTGGGCACAGGACTCGTGGAAAGCCAACCGGCGGCTGACGCTGAACCTTGGCCTGCGCGCCGATCACATGGGCCAGTGGTACGGCGAACCGGCCGGCCAGCAAGTCTGGCTCCCGGGAGCCTATGTGGATTCGCAGTCAGCCCCGGCCAACGATGGTCTGGCATGGAACGCGATCGATAAGAACGTGCCGCTGTCCGGATTTACCTCGCCGCTGTTCTACTACGATCCGCGCGTGGGAATCATTTACGATCTGTTCGGCACCGGCAAGACGCTGTTCCGTGCCGGGTACGGAGCTTATCGTTATCAGATTTCCGTCAATGAAGCCACCATCGATGAGGTAGGCGACGGCCCGAAAGGAATCGTCAACTACACCACGCCCAAGGCCTTCGTGGGCTATGCCAACGAGGCCAACGGAGGGACACCGCCGACGTCGGTGAGTGAATCTTCCTGGCTGGGTAATGCCTCGATCGGCGCCGATCTGCTGGGCGACGACCGGACTCCGTTCACCGGGGACTGGAACGTGTCCATCGATCAGGCGACGCCGTGGCAGTCGCTGGTGGAAGTGTCCTACGTCGGTGACAAGACCTCCGGCGAGGAATTTAACGGCGGCAACGGAAACATCAACAACCTGAACAATCTCCTGCCGGGAGCGTACTGGAAGCCGGATCCGATTTCAGGGACTCTGTGCTCGCCATCGGCGCCCTCCAGTGCAACGCCGGGTTGCAACGAGGTTGACTTCCGGCCCATGCACAACTACGGGAACGTCTACCTGTTAACGCACCAGAGCTATGAGAAGTACAACTCGATGCAGGCGTCGTGGAGGAAGAACGGCGCGCTGCTGAACTTCCAGGCGAACTACACCTTCAGCAAGGTGATGGGCATCTGGGACGGTGATACTTCGAATACCTTCGGCAACGGAGCGACGGTATGGCCGTTCGTCCTTGGGGACAACTATGGCCCGCTGGATTACGATCACACGAACATCTTCAACATCTGGTACATCTACAACCTGCCGCGGCCGATCCATGGCAATCGGATCCTGGCGACGGCGATCAACGACTGGAAGCTCTCCGGGTGGAACCAGTACCAGAGCGGTGCGAATCTCCAGGCGAACCTGACCAACCTGAATGCAAACTGGCCGACAACCGGAAACGCTACAGCGCTGTTCACCATGCCGAATGGCCTGCCGGCACAAGGGATGAGCACGTCGAGCTGGCTGGGTTCAGCTTCGGTGAATGACCTGATGCCGCTGCTGACCTGCAACCCGAATGCCGGAAGGAAGTCGGGCTTCTACTACAACGCAAGCTGCTTTGCCACGCCGAGCACCATCGGCGTGGAAGGACCGCTGCACTGGCCGTACATGAGGTTGCCGGCCTACTATACGAACGATCTGTCCATCTTCAAGAGCTTCCCGACCCGGGAAAGCCAGAGACTGGAGCTTCGTATCCAGGGCCAGAACTTCATCAACCACCCGTTGCCGCAGTTCGATCTGAACGGCAGCAACAGCGACGACCAGATCAACTTCAACCCGAGCGGTAACTGCACCAGTGGTTCGTGCTTTGGAACGCCGCCTGTGAACGTTTCCACAAGCGGCAAGCCATTGTTCACAACCGGGCAACGCCTGATGACGTTCTCCGCGAAGTACTACTTCTAAGAGACGTTGAAGTCCTGACCAGAAGGGGTGGCGCTAGCCACCCCTTCTTAGTCCGAATCATCAGAGTGCGACCGGCGGCAGATTCTGTGGATGATATTAGAAGTCTCAGCCCGGCGAGGGCAGCGAATTCTGTGCGCTCTCGCTGGCTATGAACCTTTGCCATCCCGCGCCTGCATTGTTCAGCTAAGAACGGGTATGATTCTTCCCGTGCCATACCCCATTCGCCACATTTCCGACACCGCCTTGTGGGTGGCCGTGTACCGCGCGCGCGAGAGTGAGCGTGCCGACGCTCACTTTCGCGACCCCTGGGCGAGCAGACTGGCGGGAGATCGCGGCAGGGAGATCGCCGCTGCCATGCCCTTCGCCCAGCGCCATGCCTGGGGGTACGTCGCGCGCACCTGGCTGGTCGACCAGGTCATCAAACAGGAATTGCGGCAAGGCACTGACATGGTCGTCAATCTGGCGGCCGGGCTCGATGCTCGGCCTTACAGGATGCAGCTTCCGGCGTCGCTGCGATGGATCGAGATCGACCTGCCCGATCTCTTAAGCTACAAGCAGGAAGTGCTCGCCGCAGAACGTCCGGTATGCGCACTGGAACGAGTGCCGCTGGACCTGACGGATGCCGCGGCCCGCCGCGCTTTGTTTCAGCGCCTCGGTCGCGAGACAAAGCGAGCGCTGGTGGTGTGCGAAGGGCTCCTCATTTACTTCGACGCCGATAGCGCTGCCGAACTGGCGCGCGACCTGGCAGCCCCGTCCAGCTTCCGGCGCTGGGTCACCGACCTGACATCGCCGGCGCTTCTTAAGATGCTGCAGAAGGCGATTGGCGGCCCGCTCGCGCCTTCCGGCTCGCTGTTGAGATTTGCGCCGCCGGAGGGACCGCAATTCTTTGCCCCGTACGGCTGGAAGGTGACGGAGATTCATTCCCTTTTACAAACTGCGGCTAAGTTAAAGCGGCTGTCATTTGGCATGCGGCTGCTGTCGCTCTTACCTGATCCTGCGGGCCGGAAGCCCAACAAGCCGTGGGGAGGAATGTGCGTGCTGGAGAATAATCGCGAGGTATAGCGGCGCGTGCGCCGGGGTCCCCGGCGAAACCAAGTTTCGCGGGGGTGGCCTTGCACGCGCGAGCCAAAGCTGGGCGAAGGACGTGCTGGGATGGTGGTTCGGGAACGGAATCGCACGATGAAAAAAATCAGAGGTGCGTCCCAACGAAGCAAGGCACGTCCGAGACCAGGTTTGGCGAAGAGCCCCGCTCAGCCAGAAAGCAAATGCGGGTGCTGAGCTGTGCGCCTCGCGCGGCGATGAGTTATGGAGATGTTTCCGTGGGCGTGATGGTGGTTCCGGTTTGGCCAAACCGAAATTGCAGGGTCCACGTGCTGGCGACGGCGTGGCCATCCACCCGCGCAGGCCTGAATTTCCAGTCCCGCGCTGCCTGCAATGCCTGGTTGGCGAAATACCGGCTCGGTCCCTGCCAGTCGATGGTGGCATCGGAAACTTTGCCGTCCAGATCGACCCGCACACGGATGCCCACGCGGATGCGCCCCTGAATGTCATCGCTGATGTGCTGGGGCACGTGGGGCACAGCCTGGTACGCGACCGCGCCCTTCACCACGGAAGCTTTGGGAGGCTGGGTGGCGGCAGGCAGGGGAGCAGAACTCTGCGGTACGACCAGAACCGATGGCCGGCCATGGTGAGAACCGATGATCACGGCGGCGATCGTCACGCCCACAACCAGCACCGCACCTGCAACGATCATGACGCTGGTTCTGGAAGGCGCCGTTGCAGCGCTCCTGCCGGCCGATTCCGCGGAGCGGGCAGGCTTAGCACGGGCAGGCTTAGGACGTGCAGGCTCAGGGTGGGCAGGCTCCAGGTAGACCCGGATACCGCTTAGCGTCGGGCGGCGCGCCGGATCCACTTGCAGACATTCCCGCGCCAGGGCTGAGAAGGGCTGGGGGAGGGATGCCGGCAGGACTGGATCCCTGCCTCTCATGCGGTCCCAAATGGGGTCCCAAACCGCCGGTTTTTGGGTGAGAGCTTCGACCAGGACAACACCCAGCGACCACACATCCGCCGCCGGGGACATCTTCCCGGCTGCGGCTTCCGGCCCATCGTAGCTGCCAAGCGATGGAGAAGAGCTGCCGGGGTCGTCAGCGGCGTGAAGCCGGTCTACGGAAAGCTTCAGCTGGTCACCGACGACCATGATGTTGGATGGCTTGAGATGACCGTGCGTGAAACCCTGGCCATGAAGATATGAAAGCGTGTCCACAACCGAGCCAAGCATATCCCTGGTTTCCACAGGGGTAAGGGGACGCTGAGGAAGAATCTCGGAGAGAACCTCCTCGGCATACTCGGTTACGACATAGAGCAGATCTTCACGGCCAAACTCACAGCGCCCGGCATAAAGAAGACGCATGAGGTGAGGATGAGACAGGGTGCTGGCCGTCGCCCATTGAGCGATGCGGGCTTTCGCATCCACCGAATAAGCCGGAGTCAGCTTGATGGCGGCTTGCTGCACCGGATCGCCTTCAAGTTCTGTTAAAAAGACGCTGCTCTGCTCAGTTCCGCCTAACCGCCGGAGGAGTGTAAATCTCCCGTCGACGACGCGTCCGACACAATCGCTGCCGAGGATAGCCGAGCTCACGGCGGAATCCATTCTATCTATAAGGGCGGGAGCCGCAACGCAAAAGGGAAATGAACGTGACGACAGTGACCAGGACCAATGGGTTCTGAAGGCCGAGTTCTGTTTCTATTTTTCTCCGGAAGAAAACCGGGTCCAGGGGCCGGATTTCATGTCGCGCAGGATGGGAGCCTGCCATGCATATTCGGGATGCGCGGCGAGAAAAGGCTTCGCGAGGAAGTCTTCGCCGCAGGGGTGCCCCGCGTGCGCGATGAGCGTCATCTTCGCGGCGAGGTCGCTCGAGGTGACTTTGCCCTGCACCGCGCCGAAGGGATTGTACGGGCCCATGTCCCACTGGGGCACGCCTTCTTTCGCCAAGTCGACGTGGCCGCAGAGAGTGCGCTGGTCGGGATTTTGCTGGTGGGTGAAGACGTCTTCGTGATCGGCGAGAAACTGCTCGGCGAGCGTGACGTCGATGCGGCCCTTGCTGGCCTTCATCTCCTCTTCCCAGCGCGCGTG
>JASHPM010000348.1 GCA_030038115.1 Acidobacteriaceae bacterium
AGAACCTCTTCGACGGACCGGACACCGACGTCGGTGTCAAGCAGGTCGAAGGGCCGGCTGCCGGCGAGCGCGCGGTTGGGACTGTTGATCCAGCGAGAGGCTTTTTCACTGGAACCGAGGATTTCCTGGGCGAGGGCGACGACGCGGGCCATGCGCAGCGTGCGGTCGGACTCTTCGTGAGTGAGGCGCGACTGGGTGGCGAGCCTGCGGCTGAGGGTGCGCGGCGGGATGCTGAGGCGCTCGGCGACCTGCGTTCTGTGGAGGGAGAGGGTATCGGCGAGGAGGGCGATGGTCGAGGCGGGGAGGCCGGAGCGGACCTGGCGAGCCAGGTCATCGGTGGTGCGAATGCGGCGGCGGAAGGTTTTGGCGCCACCGAGAACTGCGACGATCTCCGCTACGCTCATGCGTGCCACCTGGCAATATTGTTGCGCCATTTGGCGGGCATGGCAAGTGACGGTTGAGCGCGGCCGTGCACAGCGGCCAGCGGTGAGGCGGTCAGGTAAACAGCGGTCAGCGGTGAAACGGTCAGCGAATGGCGAGCGGCGGCCTGCAATCAAGAAAGGCGGGCCAGCGTGCAGCGTTCGGCATGCCCCGGGAGCTCGCGCACAGGCGTCTTATTCTTCGCGCAATGCCTCCACCGGATCGACCCGCCAAGCGCGTCTGGCCGTGCCAGCAGCCGGTGGCCAGTAGCTGGGAGCTCGGAGCTGGGAGCCAGGAGCGGGCGCGGCGTCGGCTCGGTGAGCGCATTGGCGATGATGCACCAATCCGGGCGCGTCACTTCCGAGAAACCCGTTTATCGTTACGGATCAATCGAATTGAGGTCAAGGCGACCTCGATGAGCGCATCGGCCTGTACGCGCTAACTGAGATCGAAGGCGTTTGACAAGAGCCAGCGCTCGGGCGGCAGCGCACTGGCGTGGCGACAGACGTGGCGACAGACGTGGTCCGCGCTTTTTTGGACAAGGTTGTGGGACCCGGCTCGAACCCGATCTCAGGAGCAGTTAGCGCCTAATTGCTGCCCTTTTAGGGACTGAGTTTCGGGACGCGCAAGCCCGCGTCTTTAGCGGGTCCGCGAATTGTCCCGAAACTTACCGTTTGTGAGACACGGCGGTTATCGCTCCCGATCAACTATCAAGGCATATCATTGGAACGATTCGTCCTCTGCTCGCACGATTCCTATGTTGGAGGAAACGACCGTGCGCACATTTATGCTGTTGCCTGCGCTGGCTTGCATGCCTGGAATGGTGAGCCGGCTCTGGCGCGCAGTGTTACTAATACCCCTCGCCGCGCTCCTGCCTGGAGGCGCCGCCGCCGCCGCCAGTGATCCGCCGCAAGGAAAGGCCCTGTACACCTCTACATTTTCCTACCTTCCGCTGCTGAACGATATGGACGTCGCCCCAAGATCGGGTGAATATCCTGTGCCGGTCCTGACGACTCCGGCCATCGCGATGCAGAAGGGGGAAACGCGGCGGATCATGGGCCAACTGGACTTTCGCATGCCTGGTGGCCATGACAACCCGGAAGTGGGAAACCAGATCGAGTGCTTCGATCAGGAAGGGCGCGAGGTTCCCAACGGAAGCGCCGGTTCCGGCACCAACTACACGGGCAGTGGTGGCGCCTTCCAATGGAACGTCTCGTATCTGCTCGTCGCTGAGGTGACGGAAAACTATTACTGCGAGCTGCAGACCTACGTCAACGTCCCTGATCCCAACGGCTGGTATATGACTGTGCTTGCGCCTGCTCAGGGTCAGACGACCTACGGCACCTGGCTACAGTACAGCTCAAGCGGTGAGGCCGGCGGGCAATCGTGGGAGTATGGCATTGGCAAGTGCAACCCCGACGGCGGCGCCGGCTGCGCTTACGTAGGAGGGCCGGCGCGCCTCCACAACCCCATCGCGATCGACGTCTTCACCGGGGATATCTTCTCCGCCACCGACGACGCCACCACCATCGATGGCCTCGTAACGTTCATGATCACCACGTGTACATCGGGCAGTAAATCGTGCCCAAGCAAACCCGATGAGCATGGCGACTCGGGCGTTCGCGACGGGAAAGGCTTCGCATGGCTGGAGATGGACCAGCTGAATCCGAACGGGACAGTATGCCAACCGGGCACTCGGGTCTATTCTGAGGTGCCTGGCAGCAAAATTCTACTGAGCGAGAACTATGACATCTCCGACGCCCAGCACCACCGGCCCCTGTACTTCCACGTGTCTGAGCCGGTTTCCCATCTGTGCGGAGGCTCACTCATGTTCTCAATTGACCTGCATATCCAGTGGACCGCCGACAACGGCGTGAAGATTGACGGCGGCGAGGTGAATGTGATCGACAGCGTGCGCGCAACGAAAGCCACGGTGCCGGACGTGATTGGCCTCAGTCAGGCACAGGCCGTCTCGGCCATCACGGCGGCCGGACTGTACACGCCGGCGCCGAATAACGTGGCGTCGACTGCTGCCGTGGACAGTGTGCTTGCCCAGGACCCCGCAGGCGGCACGACTGTTCCGGATGGCTCACCGGTGCAGATCACGGTCTCACTCGGCCAGACGACGGTGCCGGATGTTATAGGCGACCAATGGGACGCAGCGGTGGAGGCAATCACAAGCGCGGGCCTGAAGGCCGTCGCGTCCCAGCCCATTATTAACTGCACCGATCAGAGGAAACTGGGCACAGTGGCATCTCAGAGCCCGCCGGCCAAAGCCCAGGTGTCGCCGGGCTCGGTGGTGTCCGTCCAGTTGATTACCTGCCCCAGGTAATCGGGGCTTCAAACGGCACGAGCGTTTCCTGGGCAAGGTGGCCGCCCAATGATTCACTGTTCATCCTCGCCCAAAGCTGGGTGCCCCATTCAAGCCGCGGCTTTTGCGGCTTGAGTGGGAGAGCACCCTTGTTTTTGATTGTGTCGGGAGTCGGGCCGCTCGGCATGGGCCTATCTCAGCCATGCACTGCCCGCTCATCGCCAAATACGCGATGAACGGGGCACAGCTGCCTCTCTCAACCCCGTCTTCAGGGCCTTTGACAGGGCCACCTACCGGAGCGGGGAAGTGTCATGAAACTTACCCTTTAGGGGACGGACTGATTGGAACTCGTCTGCCTAAAGGATGGGGCCGCGCGGGCATCGGCAGGTGGTAATTTCCCGGTCAACGCCTCTCCATTCTCCATTGGGGCGTAATCGCCAATGCACTCGCCGACACGGACAAGTAACGATATGTCGGCTTGCGTTTACCCGGTTCACGTCTCAATTGGCGCCTCCAGGGCAACGCACTGATTGAACTTGACTCGCCACCGCCGAGAGGATATTCCTCGCCAAGCAGCGTGCAGCGTTCGGAATGTCCCCGGCTCGCGCCAGGCATTTATTCTTCGCGCAATGCCTCTACCGGATCGACCTGCCAAGCGCGTCTGGCCGTGCCAGCAGCCGGTGGCCAGTAGCTGGGAGAGCTCGGAACTGGGAGCCGGGCGGCAGCGGCTCGGTGAGCGCATTGGCGATTGCGCACTCATCGAGAAGGCGAACCGATGCTACCGAGTCGAGCTCATTCGGAGACAGGTGGTGGGCCAGGGCCCACTACCCGGAGACAGGCGACGAGAAGTCCGTTTTTTATTATCTATCCCCCTTTGCAGTTGAAGGATTCAGGATGAGTAATTTGGCCTGATATTGCTGATCGTCCGATCGTCGCAAGGATGATGCGGACGCCTGGCTGGCTTTTTCACCGAGAACATCTCTGCATCAGCCCCTTGACATACCGCATCAACCGGCGCATCCTTCCAGTAGTCTAGCTATGGGAAAAGCCGAGATACCTCCGGGAACCCTGTACATGCTTATCCTGCGCAGTCTGGAGACCCTGGGGCCGATGCATGGCTACGGCATCGCCCTGCACATCGAGCGCTTGTCGGCCTCCGTGCTGGCGGTCGAAGAAGGCTCGCTCTACCCGGCTCTGCAAAGAATGCTGATCAGGGGCTGGGTGAAAGCCGAATGGGGACTCTCGGAGAACAACCGGCGCGCGCGCTACTACCGGCTCACGACTGCGGGACGCAGGCAGCTGGTGGAAGAGATCTCTGAGTTTCAGCGCGTGATGGAGGCGATCGCGCGGGTCATCGAACCCGTGTCCTCGCCCGCGCTGTCGACGTGAGGGTGCTATGGCAAGCCTTGGCGAGGTATGGCGTCGATTTCTGTTTCTGTGGCAGAGCAGCCGCTTCAACCGCGACATGGACGAGGAGATTCGCTTTCACCTGGAGCAGAGAGCGCAGCAAAACCGCTCCAGCGGACTGAGCGCGCAGGAGGCGGAACAGACTGCCCGCAGGCGCTTCGGCAACGTGTCGCTGCTCGAAGAAAGAATCCGCGAAGCGTGGGGCTGGAGTGAGCTCGATCGCCTCGCCCAGGACGTGAAGTTTGCCCTGCGATCCCTGCTGCGCAGGCCGGCCTTCAGCCTGACCATCGTGATCACGCTGGCCTGTGGCATCGGCGTCAACACGGCCGTGTTCAGCGCGGTATATGCCCTGCTGCTGCATCCGTATCCGTTCCCGGAGGCGGACCGGATTGTCTCTCTCGATGCGCGCAACAGTACCGGAGACAATAGTGGCGCGGGATACCAGGATTTTCTCGACTGGCAGCAGCAGAACAGCGTGTTCGAGGCCATGGCCATCGTGCCCACGACGGGCGACTACACCCTGGTGAACCGGGGCGAGCCTCAGGTGCTGACCGGGGGCCGAACCACGGCGGGCTTCTGGCGCGTTCTGGGCATACAGCCGGCGCTGGGCAGGTTCTTCACCGCCGGAGAGGACAGGCCAGGAGGCCCAAGGGTCGCCATCCTGACCCACGCGGCATGGAAACAGCGCTTTGCAGCCGACCCCGCCGTGCTGGGCCGCGCCGTGACCCTCAACGGACGGCCGTTCACCATTATCGGCGTTCTTCCTGCCGGATTTGTCTATCCCGGAATTGAAACCTGCGAGTTCTTCACGGCTCTTCAGGCCGCTACGCAACTGGGGCGAACGCAGCACCAGTACGACGTCGTCGCGCGCCTGAAGCCGGGGATCACCGTAGCGCAGGCCCAGGCGGACATGACCGCGATCGCACGGCGTCTCGAGCAGCAGTTTCCCGAGACCAACAAAGGGTGGGGAATCAAAGTACAGCCGTTGCGCGCATACCTGGCGGAGGGTGTGCGCGAACCGGTGCTGTTGATTTTCGCCATCGTCGCGTCGGTTCTGCTGCTGGCCTGCATCAACGTCGCGGGCTTGTTGCTGGCGCGCGCCGCGGGACGCATGAAGGAAATGGCAATCCGCGCATCCCTGGGCGCAGGCAGAGGGCGGATTGTGCGCCAGTTCATCACAGAAACATTGCTGCTGAGCACACTGGGTGGATGCGGAGGCGTTGCGCTTTCGCTGCTGCTCATGGAGGTCATGCGCCAGGCGGCTCCGCCGCAACTCGCGCTGGACTCGGCGCTGCACCTGAACGCCGCGGTCCTGAGCTTCACTCTGCTGATTTCCGCCGTCACCGGCTTGCTCGCCGGGCTGTTTCCGGCGTGGACCGCCTCGAAGACCGTGCCCAACGAAGTTCTGAAGGATGAGGGCAGCACGCTGAGCGGAGGGCGATCGCGGAACAGGCTGCTGGCGTTCCTGGTTGCCGCCGAGGTCGCGCTCTCTATGGTTCTGCTGGCCGGCGCAGGACTGATGGTCAGGAGCCTCACCCATGCTCTGCATGCGGACACCGGCCTGCGCGCCGACCGGGTTCTCACCTTCATGCTCGGTCTTCCCGCCGCGCATTACTCCGACCCTCAGGCGGCGGCCTTTTACCGCGACTTGTTGCAGCGCCTGCAGTCCACTCCCGGCGTGGATTCCGCCGCCGCCGTCGACACCCTGCCCCTGACCGGAGACTTGGAGGGCGGCGCGTTTTTGCTCGACGACCGGCTCAAACCACCGGACTGGCGCAACCGCATGGTGCAATACAATGCTTCCACTCCCGGCTACTTCCGCATCATGGGCATCCCCGTTCTGCGCGGGCGCGATTTTGACGATCGCGACACCGCCACATCCACGCCTGTGGGCATCGTCAACGACACCCTGGCGCGCCAGTATTTTCCCGGACAGGACCCCATCGGCCGCAAATACC
>JASHPM010000349.1 GCA_030038115.1 Acidobacteriaceae bacterium
GTAATCGGGAATTATGGAATCAACAATGTGCTGCCGTACACGGAAGACTGGATGATGGACATACAGTGGCAGCCGCGCAACGACATGTCAGTGGATATCGGGTACGTGGGCAATCGCGGCAAGCATGCAGTGATTCCGGTACCGTTCAACGAGCCGGGAATCGCGACCGCCAGCAACCCGATCAACGGGCAGACCTATTCCTATGGGGTTCAGGTGCTGAGTCCAACGGCGACGGATTCGAGCGGTAATCCGCTGCCCATGGCGAACGAGCCGTATGACACCTTCAGCGGCGGCAACGTGGACCTGCGCGTGCCGTACATAGGCTACGATCCCAACTCCGCCAGTTTCGAGACGGTGGGTATCTCGTCATATGACGCACTGCAGGCGCAGGTGACCAAGCGCATGTCGTACGGCATTCAGCTGGGTGCTTCCTACACCTATTCACATACGCTCGACGAGCAAAGCGATCTGGGTCTCTTCTTTACGGGCGATAATCCGGACGATCTGCGGAATTCGTACGCGTCAGCGGACTTCGATCAGACCCATACATTCACATTCAACTATATTTTGCAGTCGCCGAAGCTGGTGAAGAGCAACAGCTGGCTCCGTCATGTGGCGAACGACTGGTCGCTGCTGGGGATCACGGTGCTGGAGAGCGGCCAGCCGTACAGCGTCTACGACTACACGGGCAGCGTGGGGAGCGAGTACTTCGGCGGCAACATCGAGCTGACCAATCCGGTGCTTCCCATCCAACCGGGGGTAAATCCCAAGTCGGTGCGTACGGGACACTCCGGCGCGTATACCTATGGAAGTCCGAATGGTTCGGGGGGAATCACGGCGAACTACGTTCCGGCGCTGAACGCGGCGGATTTTTATATCCCCCTGATCGCGTCGGGAGCAAATGGCGTGCCGCCATGCGACACGACGACGGCGGGCGGGAATGCGGGGCCGGGAGGCGGGCCACTCTGCGACGTCTATGAGACGAACTTTGTGCCGGGGCAGCGCAACATCTTCCGTCAGTCCTTCCAGAAACGCGCCGACATGACGCTGCAGAAGGAGGTCCACGTAACGGAGCGGTACGACCTGCGGTACCAGTTCGAAGTGTTCAACGTGACCAACACGCCGAGCTTCGATGTGCCCTACAACTCGCTGTACCTGAGCCCCGACTACGAGGAACTGAATGCGGATCCGGATCTTGAATCGGGAACACAGGCACAGCCCTATTCGAGCACGACCGTTGCCACGCCATCGTCGCCAAAAGGCGGCGCGACCTGCCAGGGGTCTTCGGTGAACTGCGCCTACGAAATGTATACGCTGCCCCAGAACTCGAGCAACAAGCTGGGCGTGGTGACCAACACTATCGGAAGCCAGCGGCTGGTGGAGATGTCGCTGCATCTGCTGTTCTAGGAATCCAGGCCAAAGCGAAACCTGCAGGGCCGGCCTGACAGCCGGCCCTTTTCGCTGCCCGGTAGAATAGACTCGTTGTCCCCATGGCTTTTACAGAACAGTATGACGTGGTGGTGGTGGGCGCGGGCCACGCCGGGTGCGAGGCGGCGATGGCCGCGGCACGCATGGGCCTGCGCACGGCTCTGTTCACGCTGAACCTCGACCTGATCGCACAGATGAGCTGTAACCCGGCGATCGGCGGGATCGCGAAGGGGCACCTGGTGCGGGAAGTGGATGCGCTGGGCGGCGTGATGGGCGAAGTGGCGGATGCTGTGGGGATCCAGTTCCGGCTGCTGAATACGTCGCGGGGGCCGGCGGTGTGGTCGCCGCGCGCGCAGTGCGACAAACAGCAGTATCGGATGAAGATGCGCGAAGTGCTGGAGTCACAGGCGGGGCTGTTTATCAAGCAGGCGGAGGTGGTGGATGTCGTGTGGGGCACGACATCCAGCGATCAGCGTTCAGCGATCAGCGTTCAGGAAGAGAGCGCGGGGCTCAGAGCACAGAGCTCAGAACACGCAGCGGAGCACGCGAGGATTGCGGGAGTGAAGCTGCGGGATGGGCGGGTGATTTATGCGGGTGCAACTGTAATCACCACAGGCACATTTTTGAATGGGCTGATTCACTGCGGGGAGGAGCACTATCCGGCGGGGCGCAGCGGCGAGCCACCTTCGGTGCTGCTGGGCGAGGCGCTGAAGAAACTGGGGCTGAGGGGATGCCGGCTGAAGACGGGAACGCCGCCGCGGCTGGACGGGCGGACCATTGACTGGAGCCAGTTCGCGGAACAGCCGGGCGATGCCGATCCCACGCCGTTTAGTTTTCGGACGCGAACGCTGCCGCAGCGGCAGGTTCCGTGCCATATCGCGTTTACGACGCCGGAGACGCTGCGAATCATTCGCGAGAATGTGCACCGGTCGCCGATGTATTCGGGGCAGATTCAGGGGATTGGGCCGCGCTATTGCCCATCGATCGAAGACAAGGTGGTGAAGTTTCCGGACAAGGAGCAGCACCAGTTTTTCCTGGAGCCAGAGGGGCTGAACACGCACGAGGTTTATGTGAATGGGATGTCGACGTCGCTGCCGATGGAGGTGCAGTGGCAGATCGTGCGGTCGATTCCGGGGCTGGAGAATGCGGAGATGCTGCGGCCGGGGTACGCGATTGAGTACGACGCAATTGATCCGACGGAACTGGACCGGTCGCTGCGGGCGAAGAAGTTTCGCGGGCTGTATCTGGCGGGGCAGATCAACGGGACGTCGGGCTATGAGGAGGCGGCGTGCCAGGGAATTATGGCGGGCATCAATGCGGCGCTGAGCGTGAAGGGCGAGGTGGCGTTCACGCTGGATCGGACGGAGGCGTACACAGGGATCCTGATCGACGATTTGATTTCGAAGGGGACGAACGAGCCGTACCGGATGTTTACGTCACGGGCGGAGTTCCGGCTACATCTGCGCATCGACAATGCGGACCGGCGGCTGACGCCGTATGGGCGGAAGCTGGGGCTGATCAGCGATGCGGCGTGGGCGGAGTACGAGGCGAAGCAGGCGCGGGCGGTGGCGCTGGAGAAGCTGCTCGGCATTGGGAAGGCTGTTGGGTCGCCTGAAAGTGGCTGGCCAGCAGGACAGACGTGGGCGCAGGTGCTGCGGCGGCCAGAGGTGAGCATTGAGACAATCTGGCCGGCGTTGTGCGAGCAGTTGCGGGATCCGGTGTTTGCGCCGTGGCTTGAGTCCGCAGCGGATGGGCATTTGCCGGCGCGGGAGCACAACGAGCTGAAGAGTGTGGAGACGGAGATCAAGTACGCGGGCTATCTGGATCAGCAGAGGAAGGCGATTGAGAAGCTGAAGAAGGCGGAGGAGCGCGGGATTCCGGAGTGGTTCGATTACACGCAGGTGAGCGGGCTGTCCCGGGAGATGCAGGAGAAGCTGACGCGGGTGCGTCCGTCGACGCTGGGACAGGCGAGCCGGATTCCGGGCGTGACGCCGGCGGCGCTGACGCTGGTGAATGTGTACATCGAGATTCAGGGGAAGCGGATGAGGGGCGCGACTGCGTAGGTGCCAGCTACTTCGCGGGGAGGAATTCGATCTTCGCGACTTTCGCAGCAGGTTTCAGATCGAAATCGGCAGTGACGAAGACGTGGTTTGGGGCCGAGACGAGAACAATACCAAAGGCATCGACATAGGGGATTTTGTAATCCGCGCGGATCAACGCGGCATCCACCGACTGCTCGGCGGTGGCTGGAACCACTTCGATGCCGAGTCCGGCGAGCCTTTGCAGCACGTTGCGCATAACGTGGCGTCCGCGCAGCTTATACAATTTGGCCGCGACCTCACCCCAGTGAAGCGCAGATGCTCCGATATTCGCGGTCCCCTTCAGATACTCCTGCAGAATCCTCTCGATGCGATCAGCTCCTGCCTCATTGTCTGTGTAGCGCAGGATGGCGCTGGAGTCGAGGATGTAGGTTACCACTTGCTGCGACGGTCCTCTTCGCGGCGTTCCTTTAGCAAGGCGTCTGTCATGGAAGGGCCGCCAGCGGTAGATCCCCGCAGCGCGCGTACGTATTCCTTGTTGACCGGCTCGAGGATGATACGGTTGCCCTCACGCAGAACGGCAATTCGCGTACCGGGGCGGATGCCAAGTGCCTCCCGTATCTCGGCAGGAATAACGAATTGTCCCTTGGTGCTTACTGTTGCCAGTTCCGCCATAACGTCTTACATCATAACACAAGTAAGACGAAGATTGTTCAGAACTCGCCGGCCTGGTTGCCGTAGGAAAGGTCGCCGAATTTGGTGCATTTGGAGACCCAGGCGACTTCGATGGAGCCGGTGGGGCCGTTGCGCTGTTTGGCGACGATGATCTCGGCTTTGTTGTCGGCGTCGGGATCGGGTTCGCCGGATTTGTCGCGGTTGTAATAGCTATCGCGATGGATGAAGGCGACAACGTCGGCGTCCTGCTCGATAGAGCCGGACTCGCGCAGGTCGGAGAGGATGGGCTTTTTGTCGCCGCTGCGCTGTTCGGAGGCGCGGGAGAGCTGCGACAGGGCGAGGACGGGGATGTTGAGCTCTTTGGCGAGAGCCTTGAGGCCACGGGAGATGGCGGAGACTTCCTGGGTGCGGTTCTCATAATGCCGCGCGGCGGGGCCCGGGGTTCCGGCGGACATAAGCTGCAGATAATCGACGACCACGAGGTCGAGGCCGCCCTGGGACTGGCGGAGGCGGCGAGCTTTGGCGCGCATTTCGGTGAGGGAGATGCCGGGGGTGTCGTCGATGTGGATGCGGGCTTCGACGAGGCGCTCGAGGGCGGCGGTGAGTTTGTCGCGATCCTCGCGGAGGAGGAAGCCTTTCTGGATTTTGACCGAGTCGACAGTGGCCTCGGAAGCGAGCATGCGGCGGAGAAGGGATTCCTTCGACATTTCCAGCGAGAAGATGGCCACGACGTGGCCGTCGTGGATGGCGGCGTTCTGCGCGATGTTGATAGCGAGGGCGGTTTTGCCCATGGAGGGCCGCGCGGCGATGATGATGAGCTCGGACTTCTGGAGGCCGCTGGTCATGCGATCGAATTCGGTGAGATGGGTGGCGAGGCCGGTGATCTGGCGGCCTTCCTTATAGAGGTTGTCGATGGTTTTGAAGGAGCCGGCGACGATGTCGTGCACGCTCGAAAAGCCGCGGGTGATGCCTTTTTCGGTAACTTCGAGGAGCGAGGTTTCGGCGGCGTTGAGGACTTCGAGGGCTTCTTCGCTCTGGTCGGCGGCGCGGGTGATGGCGGTGGAGCAGATGTTGATGAGCTGGCGGAGAAGGGATTTGTCCTTGACGATGCGGACGTATTCTTCGATGGAGAGGCGGCGGGGCAGGCCTTCGGTGAGGGAGGCGAGCCAGGCGACGCCGCCGACGGATTCGATTTCCTTGCGGCGGGCGAGCTCTTCGCTGAGGGTGACGATGTCGACGACGTGGTTGCGGTCGATGAGCTCGCCCATGCGGGCGAAGACGCGCTGATGGGCGGTGAGGGCGAAGTCATCGGCACGGAGGGTGGACGCGGCTTCGCTCCAGGCCTGATTGTCGAGCAGGACAGCGCCGAGGATGGTGCGCTCGGCGTCGAGCGAGGCGGGCAGCCCGCGCTCAAATTCGATATCGGGGGTGGCGGCCATGGTCTTCAACGAGTGTAGGACGGAACAGGGCTTATGAACGGGGTGTGAATGGTTGTGAATATAGAGGAGAACCTGGTATTCGTGTGAATAACCGGTTCATCAGGTGGACGAGGATGGCCTTCGGGGCGGGCGAGCGTCTATCATGAAGGTGTCTCCCCCGGGGAGCATTTTTTCTATGCGTTATCAGCAGTTTTTGTTTGCAGTTCTTGTGAGCATGCTGTGCGGAGTGGGGCTTGTGCGCGCGCAGCAGGCGGAGCCGGCCGCTCCTGGTCAGTCTCAGACACAGCTTCCTGAAGTGAAGGAGTTTCAGGGGCTGGAGGACCAGTGGAGTACGGCGGTGGTGAAGGCCGACCAGTACACGATGGAGTTTTTGTTGTCGCCACTCTATGTCGACATCTCGTCGACGGGCGATGTGACGACGCGCAATCAGCAGCTGGCTGCCCTCTTCGAGAAAGGTGACGAGCCGGTAAGCATGCAGCAGCGGGTGGTGAGCGTGCGGCTGTTTGGCGATACGGCGGTGGTGAGCGGGACGTACATCATGAAGTGGCGCGCGAACAACGGCCAGCGGGAGGAACGGGGCATCTTCACGCATGTGTACAACCGGGCGCGGATGCACTGGGCGTGCGTGAACGCGCAGCGTACGGCGGTGGTGGAGCTGGAGCCGGGAAAGCAGAAGGCTGCACAGAGAAAGAGCAACGCCGCGGAACCATTCCATATCCCGCTGCTGTATCAGGGGGCGCAGCCGGCGCAGTCCGCCACGGGACAGACCCCGAACACGCCGTCTCCGAATTAGGAACAGGGAGCGGGAATTGGGCGCCGAGACGGCGAATTTCCTGTGGCCGGATGATTGAGAGTTTTCGCCGATCACAGCAGCCCGGAGAAGATGAAAAGCACACGACCCACCTGGGCTGAGGTTTCCCGCAGCAAACTGATTCACAACCACGATGTCCTGCGCCGACTGGCCGGACCGTCAACGGAGTTGCTGGCGGTGGTGAAGGCGAACGCCTATGGGCATGGGCTGGCGGAATGCGCGCGGGTGCTGGAGGCGAACGGCGCGCGATGGTTCGGCGTGACGTGCGTGGAGGAAGGCGTGGAGTTGCGGCACGTCTGCCCCGAGGCGCGCATCCTGATCATGTCAGGGATTTGGGCGGGTGAGGCAGACACCGCGGTCGAGCAGAATCTGACGCCGGTGGTGTGGGAGCCGCAGCATCTGGACTGGCTGGAAGAGGCCGCGCGGCGGCGGGGCGTGGGCGCGGGACAGATTCCCGTACATCTGGAGATCGACACGGGCATGTCGCGGCAGGGCGCGCTGCGCAGCGACCTGGAGGCTCTGGTGGGGCGTTTGGGGCCGGGGTCGCCGCTGCGCCTGGAAGCCCTGATGACGCACTTTCATTCGCCGGACGATGGACGCAATACCCACGACCAGCTGAATGAGCTTCTCGCCGCCGTTGCGATGCTCCTAGCTCGTCACAAGGTTCGTTGCGATTTTGTGAGCGCGGGCAGCTCGGCGAATCTGCTGCTGCGCGATGAGACAACGATGCTCATGGACCTGGCGAGGCAGGCCGGAGGACGGCGGATGGAGCGCGCCGGCATCGCGTTGTACGGGTATTCGCCGCTGCCGACCAATGAGGATGCCGCCTGGGGAACAATGGGGGAGCCAACCCCGGTGAAGAATCCTGGCCTCAAACCGGTGCTGGAGTGGAAGACGCGGATCACGTCGCTGCGTGAGATCAAGAGAGGAACGCCGGCGGGGTACGGCGCGAAGTTTACGGCCAGCCGACCGACGCGGCTGGCGTTGCTGCCGGTGGGATACGCCGACGGGCTGAACTGGTTGCTGTGGAATCGCGCGTCCGTGCTGGTGCGCGGGCAGCGTGCGCCGCTGGCGGGGCGTATTTCGATGGATCAGACCACGGTGGATGTGACCGATGCTGCCGGCGCCGCAGTGGGCGATGAGGTTGCGCTGATCGGGGAACAGGGCGGCGAGAGCATCACGGCCGCGGACATGGCCAATCTGAGAGGGACCATTGCGTATGAAGTGCTGTGCGACATTGCGGAGCGGGTACCGCGAGTGATGGTGGAGTAAGCGGCGACGATGCTGAGGGAACTCTACAGCCGGTGGATGTACTCGTGGGAGACGGCGCTCACGACGCGCGATGAGAATCGCGTGGTGCGCCCGCTGGAGTGGGGCTTCGAGTGGCTGGATGATTTTATCGATGCCGCGGGTCTGCGGGGAACGGTTGAAAGCGCCGACCTGGATGGAGACGCGGCGGAGCGGGCGATGATGGCGCTGAATGAGGCGATTGTCGGGAACAGCGCAGCGTTTTTCGGGTACCAACGGCCGAGCGATTTTCGGCTGGAGGAGCGGGCACCGCAGCTGTTCCCGACGAATGTACGACCGGAGACGCTGCGACGCGATGCGCTTCTGAAGCGGCTGATGGCGGAGGGAAAGCTGAAAAAAGCAAAGTTCCTGCGCTTTACTTCGCCGGTAAGGACACCGTATCCGGAGAACGATCAGGTGAACGCGCGGTGGTATCCGGCGCCCGACGAGAGAATGCGTGGCAAACCGCGGCAGGCGATGCTGGTGATGCCGCAATGGAACGCGGACGCGTTCAGCCACAACAGCCTGTGCTCGCTCTTTAACCGATTCGGGATTTCGGCGTTGCGACTGAGCAAGCCCTTTCACGATATACGGCGACCGGCGGAGATCGAGCGATCGGACTACGCGGTGAGCGCGAACATCGGGAGAACGATCACAGCGGGCCGGCAGGCAGTGGTGGATGTGCGGTGCTGCCTGGACTGGCTGGAGTCGCAGGGCTATGAGCAATTTGGAATATTGGGGACGAGTCTGGGCTCGTGCTACGCGTTTATCGCCAGCGCGCACGACGTCCGACTGCGAGTGAATGCGTTTAATCATGCGTCGATGGCCTTTGGGGACGTAGTGTGGACGGGGCAGAGCACGCGGCATATCCGCGCGGGATTTGCGCAGGCGGGCTTAACGCAGGAGCGGTTGCACCGGTTGTGGAGCGGCATCAGCCCGTTTTCGTACATGGAGCGATTCGCGGAGCATGCGAAGAAGGTGCTGACGATCCATGCGCGCTACGATCTGACGTTTCTGCCGAAGTATTCCGAACAGGTGATCGAGAACTTCAGGGCGCGCGGAGTCGATTTCGTGTCGCGGGTGCTGCCGTGCGGGCATTACACGACGGGCGAATTTCCGTACAAGTTCATCGACGGGTGGTATATCGGTTCATTTGTGCATGGAGCGTTTCGGGATGTGGCGCGGGAGCAGCCGCGCGCGGCGGAGGCCGGGGCCGAAGCGGAAAAGGCGGAGATGGTGGAGCGGTAGAGTGTCAGGCTTCCAAGTGGACGGTGGCCATGGCCAGGGACGCCGTGTGCGTGAGCGAAAGTGAGACACGCGTGACGCCGAGTTGTCCGGCAATGGCACGGGCGCGACCGGTGAAAACCAGGATCGGCCGGCTGCCAGGGGCGCGCCGGACTTCGAGTTCCTTCCAGGAAACGCCATGCTGGATGCCGGTACCGAGAGCTTTGGCGCCCGCTTCTTTGGCAGCGAAACGCGCAGCGAAACTCTGCGCAGCGCTGGCTCTGGCGCGGCAATAGGCTATTTCCTCATGAGTGAACACGCGCTCAAGAAACCGATCGCCGTAGCGCTCCATGGAGCGAGCGATACGAGGCACTTCGATGAGGTCGATCCCGGTGCCGACCAGCATGACGCAACAGTAGCACAGGGAGAAACCATTAGGTCCGGGCCGGTACAAATCGCGCTGATGAGCAGCATGCGAGTTTCCGATGCAGACATTGTGCGCGATATCGCTGAGCAGGGCAAAGAACAAAGAGGCTGGGAACTAAACCTGGCTGCGTTGTGCGCCGAGGATGCCGCCCGCACGGTGCGTTTTCTGACGGGAGCGGTGATGGCGTGCGGAGGGTTCGTGCTGTCGCGGCGATTCGATGCAAACGAAAGCGCGGCCATCGAGTTCGAGTTTGTGCGCGCGACGTGCGTGGAGATGTACAGCGTTCTGATCGCCTCCGGCCTGGAACTGACGGCGCAGTCGCATCTGATCATGTCTTCGCTGTGCCAGTGCACCCGCGAAACGCTGGAGGCGACGGGCGGCGACCCGGTGCGAGTGGACCTGATGATCCGCAGGACGGGCACGCTGCCGCGCTGTGAACCCGGCGGCTCGATGGCTCCGCCGCAGATGGCGTAGCGGCAGGCGGGGAACGTCCCAGCGTGAAACGATGTTCCGCAATCACATTTCTGGTCCTATATTTTCTTCATGGAGCGATGGGATGCCATCGTGGTGGGGGCAGGTCCGGCAGGGTGCGCAGCCGCGTACGATCTGGCGACGGCGGGGCGGGCAGTGTTGTTGCTGGATCGGGCGGAGTTTCCGCGGCACAAAGCGTGCGCAGGCGGACTGACGCGCAAATCGCTGCGCGCCCTGCGCTATTCCGTGGCGCCGGTGGTGCGCGAGACGGTGTCGGCCATCGTGGTGGAAAAGCGAAGGGGACAGTCGGCGACGCTGGCGAGCCGAAATGCGGTATGCGCGATGACGGTGCGCCAGGAACTGGACCAGTATTGCCTGGAGCAGACGCTGGAGGCAGGAGCGGAGTTCGCGCGGGCGGGGCCGATTGCGGGGCTGGGCAGGGACGGCGACGACGTAGTCGTAAAAGCAGCGGAAGTCAATTACCGGGCAAGGTTCGTGGTTGGGGCGGATGGAGTGCACAGCCGCGTGCGGCAACTGGTCTATGGGGATGGGCCGGGGTGGTTTCGACGGGGATTTGCGCTGGAGGCGGAAGTGCGCACGGCGGATGGAAACGCGCCGGACCTCGTCTTCGATCTGGCGCCGGTGCGGCGCGGGTATGGGTGGGTGTTTCCAAAGCGCGATCACATGAATGTGGGGCTGTACACGGAATCCGGGGATGAGAAGCTGGACCGGCCGCGACTGGTGGCTTACATTGGCGAGCGCTTTGGCGAGGTTCGCGTGGGGCAGATTACGGGACAGTACCTGGGATTTGGCGCCGAGCATGCGCCGCCGGCCAAGGAGTCGATTTTTCTGGTTGGGGATGCAGGCGGCTTCGCGGATCCGCTGACCGGCGAGGGAATTTACGGAGCGATCGCCAGTGGACAGGCGGCAGCCGCGGCCATCGAAGGCGAGCTGGGGGGCGGCAGCTCGGCGCAAAGGGCGTTTGCCGAGCTCACGGCGCAGCTGCGACAAGACCTGCTTTTGTCCGCATCGGGCGCGCGGTGGTTTTATGGGAATCCTGAACTCGGCTATCGCGCGCTCACCGCGCCGGTGTTTCGCGGAGCAGTGATCAATGCTTATGCGAACGGGACGAAGATTGCGGCACTGGCAAATGCCATCCGGCGTTTTGCGCGGGTTTTTGCGACCACGGCGCAAGCAGAAATGTAACCTGAGGTGGCGGGCCGGCCTGGGCGGCGGGCGCGGAGATTGCTGTTAAGATAATTTTTCGGACGGGATCGAGTCTCAGTCGGGTCTCAAGAAAAATCGCCCAGCAAACGTGCGACATGGCGGGCGTCCCCAGGGTTATCTTCACCCGCGCCCCGCACCCTGACACCCGCAGCAACAATCAGAGGAAGTCTGACGCGAAGCAGAGGCCATTCATGATCCGCGAGCACGACGCGAGAGCGATTCGGCTGAGTTCCCTGCCGGCTTTGTTCTTTGCGGTTGCTTTTGCGGGACGGGCGGCGTGGGCGGATGGACCGCAAGGAACGCCGAGCATCTTCGCTCCCGCATCGACACCGGCGAGCAATATTCTTGACCTCTCCTGGTTTGTGCTGGCGATCACGGGGGGAATTTTCGTGGTGGTTGGCGGGCTGCTGGCGTGGGCGATCATTCGCTACCGCGAGCGGAAAACCGACGACGACAGCGAGCCTGCACAGATTTACGGCAGCACGCAGGTGGAGCTGGCGTGGACGGTGATTCCGATTCTGATCGTGGTGGTGCTGTTTCTGACGACGGCGCGGATCATCTTTGCGATTCAGGATGCGCCGAGGCCGCCGGCGGCACTCGAGGTGACGGTGGTGGGACACCAGTTCTGGTGGGAGTTTCGTTATCCGAAGCTGGGCATCGTGACGGCGAACGAGCTGCATGTGCCGGTGAGCAGCGCGCAGGACCCCAGGCCGACCTACCTGCATTTGCTCTCAGCCGATGTAGATCACAGTTTCTGGGCGCCGCAACTGGCGGGCAAGACGGATCTGATTCCGAATCACCCGAACGATACGTGGATCGACCCGCGACACACGGGTTTGTATGTGGGGCAATGCGCGCAGTTCTGCGGCGTGGAGCACGCGATGATGCTGCTGCGGGTTTATGTGGATACGCCGGAACAGTTCGCCGCGTGGGTGAAGCAACAACAGCAGCCGGGCGCGCAGGATGCAAGCGTTGCGGCGGGACGGCACATTTTCGAAACGCAGGCCTGCACGAATTGCCACAGGATTGCGGGCACGGCGGCAGCGGGGACATTTGGACCGGATCTGACGCATCTGGAAAGCCGAGCGACGATTGCGGCCGGCGCTGCGATGAATACACCGAAGAATTTGCATGCCTGGATTCAGGATCCGGATCACCTGAAGCCCGGTGCGCTGATGCCGGCAATGCAGCTGAACGATGAGCAGATCGACCAGCTGGTCGAGTACCTGACGACTCTTCATTAGGACAGCGGAATGGCGGATCAGACCTTACCGATTGCGGGAACCCTCGACGTAACGCCGCGGAGGCACTCGCGAGCGATGGTGCTGGAGTGGCTGCACGGGTGGGTCGTGACGGTGGACCACAAGCGGCTGGGAATTCTATATGTGGTCTACTCGATTTTCTTCCTGCTGGTGGCGGGCGCGGAGGCGCTGGCCATTCGCATTCAACTGGCGTGGCCGAACAATCATTTTCTTTCTCCCGAGCTGTACAACGAAATGTTCACCATGCACGGAACTACCATGGTGTTTCTGGTGGGCATGCCGATCCTGTTTGGGATTGGAAATTATCTTGTACCGCTGATGATCGGGGCGCGGGATATGGCGTTCCCGAGGCTGAATGCATTCAGTTTCTGGATGACGGCGTTCGGCGGGCTGCTGATCTACTACAGTTTTATCGGCGGCTTCGGGCTCTACGGCATGGGCGCGGCGCCGGACGTAGGCTGGTGGGCCTATGCGCCGCTGACGGCGAAGGCGTTTTCGCCAGGGCACGCCACGGATTACTGGGCGCTGGCGCTGATCGTGAGCGGGTTTGGAACGCTGGGCGCGGCCATCAACATTATCGCGACGACGCTTTCGATGCGGTGCCGGGGGATGTCTCTGCTGCGCATGCCGCTGTTCGTGTGGCTGATGCTGGTGACGAGCGGGCTGACGCTGATCACCATTACACCGCTGACAGCCGCGCAGATCATGCTGACAATCGACCGCTATCTGGGCGGGCACTTCTTTGATACACAGGCCGGCGGCTCGGCGGTGGTGTGGATGCACTTCTTCTGGATCTTCGGGCATCCGGAGGTGTACGTACTGGTGCTGCCGGCGTTCGGAATCGCCAGCGAGATTATCCCGGTATTTTCGCGCAAGGCGATCTTCGGCTATCCAGCCATGGTGGCAGCGTCGGTGGGCATTGCTTTCGTGAGCCTGGGGGTGTGGGCGCACCACATGTTCACAGTGGGCATGACTTCGGTGGGCAACGCGTTCTTCGTGCTGTCGACGATGCTGGTGGGGATTCCGACGGGGATCAAGATTTTCAACTGGGTGGCAACGCTGTGGGGCGGGAAAATTCGGTTTCGGGTGCCGATGCTCTTTTGCATCGCGTTTATTTTTCAATTCCTGATTGCGGGCCTGACAGGGATCATGCTGTCGGTAGCACCGTGGGACTGGCAGCTGCACAATTCGTATTTCGTGATTGCACATTTTCACTATGTGCTGGTGGGCGCGATCATTTTCAATATTTTTGCGGCCATCTATTACTGGTATCCGAAGGTCACAGGGAAGATGCTGAGCGAGACACTCGGCAGGTGGCACTTCTGGCTTTTCTTCATCGGTTTTCACGTCACCTTCGACACGATGCATTTTGTGGGATTCCTTGGAATGCCGCGCTCGATTTACACGTACGCGCCGGATCGGGGATGGAGTCATTTGAATCTGGTCATTTCCATCGGAGGAATGATTCAGGGAATCGCGGTGCTTATTTTTGCGTGGAACCTGGTGCGGTCGTACCTGCGGGGAAAAGAGGCTGGGAACGATCCGTGGGATGCGTGGACGCTGGAGTGGGCGGTGCCGTCGCCGCCGCCGGTTTATAACTTCGCCGCGGATCCGACGGTGTACAGCCGGCGGCCGCTGTGGGATCTGAAGCATCCGGAAGATCCGGACTGGAAGTACGAAGGATGAGCGCGATCCCTATTTCTCCCGTCGCAGAGCCGTGGCGCCTGCCGTCGCGTGGGCGCGTGGCGATGCTGTCGCTGATCACGGGCGAATGCGCGATCTTCACGATTTTTGTCGTCGCCTACATTTATTACATCGGTAAGAGCCTGACCGGGCCCACGCCGCAACAGGTTCTGGACGTTCCGATCCTCAATACGATTTGCCTGCTGTCGAGCAGCGTGACGATCTGGCTGGCGGAACGGCAGATCGAGCGCGGAAAGATGCGGGGATTTGCGGCGTGGTGGGCCCTGACCATCGCGCTGGGAGCGATTTTCATTGCGGGCACGGGCATGGAGTGGCACAAGCTGATCTATGTGGATGGGCTGACGATCCGGACGAACCTGTTTGGGACGACGTTTTATTCACTGGTGGGACTGCACGCGACACACGTGGTAGTGGGGCTGATTGGCCTGTCTTTGATTTTGATTTTTACGCTTACAGGGCATGTGCGGGAGGAGCATTCGGAGCGGATTCAGGTGTTCGCGCTCTATTGGCACTTCGTGGATGCAGTGTGGGTGGTGGTTTTCACAGTGGTGTACATCGTCGGGCGATAGGCTCGGAGAGCAGGCATGGCAGAAACGACGCAGCACCAAGCGGGACCGGCACACGGCGCGATGATTCATCTGCCGGCGCCGACGGCGTGGCCCATTGTGCTGGCGTTTGGCTGCACGATGGCAGCCGCCGGGCTGGTAACGACGCTGTGGGTGACGGCCTTCGGCGCAGTGCTGATGGTGGCGGGGTGCGTGGGCTGGTTTCGGCAGGTGTTGCCGCATGAGGCGCACGAAGACGTGCCGGTGGTAGTACAACCCGTGACGATTACAACAACGCGGAAGCTGGTGCGGCGGCTGCAGATCGGACCGGAACATCGCGTACATTTGCCGGTCGAGACGTATCCGGTGACGAGCGGGATCAAAGGCGGGATTGCCGGCGGAATCGCGATGATTGTTCCGGCGCTGGTGTATGGGCAGATCGCGCAGCACAGCATCTGGTATCCGGTGAATTTGCTGGGCGGGGCGGGAGTTGGGCACTCGACGCGAATTACGGCGGCGGAGATCAATGCGTTCCACCCGAGCTGGCTGGTGACAGCGATCGTGATTCACAGCGTGACGTGTTTGCTGGTAGGGCTGCTGTATGGCGCAATGTTGCCGATGCTGCCGCGGCGTCCGGTGCTGCTGGGTGGGATTCTGGCGCCGCTGCTGTGGACGGGGCTGCTGCACTCGACGATGGGGATCATCAATCCGGCGCTCGACGCGCGCATTCACTGGGGATGGTTTGTGGTCTCGCAGGTGACGTTCGGGGTCGTGGCGGGGCTGGTGGTCGCGCGCGAGGGCAAGATTCGCACCAGCCGCGGGCTGCCGTTCTTCGCGCGCATGGGGATTGAGGCGCCTGGGCTGATGGAGTCGAATGCAAATGCCGGGCCCCCCGAATCCACCGATGAGGAGAAGCATTGATGCGGCGTGGAGCGCTGGCGTTGGTGTTGCCGCTGGTGTTCGCGCTGACCGGTTGCGGGCGGTTGCCGGGGGCAAGGGCGGAAGCGACTCCCGCGCGCCCTGAAGACGTTTTGGATTTTCATACGCTGTACAGCACGAACTGCCAGGCATGCCATGGAGCCAATGGGCACAATGGACCGGCGATGGAGCTGGGGAATCCGGAATACCAGGCGCTGGTGGATGACGCGACGCTGCGGAAATGGATTTCAGGCGGGATGCCGGGCACGGAAATGCCGGCGTTTGCGCAGTCGGCGGGAGGAATGCTGACCGATGCGCAGATCAACGCGATTATCGCGGGCATGCGGAAGGAGTGGGGCAGTCCGAGTGCGTTTGCGGGAGCGACGCCTCCGCCGTATGCGGCTACTCAGGCGGGGGATGTCAGGCGCGGGCAGCAGGCGTACCAGGCGCGATGTGCGTCGTGTCATCAGAAGCCGAGCCGGCAGCAGGTGACGAGCCCGGCGTATCTGTCGCTCGTAAGCGATCAGGCGCTGCGAACAATCATCATAGCGGGAAGGCCGGATATCGGGCAGCCGGACTGGCGCCTAACTGACGCCAACGGTTCCGCAAGGCCGCTTGCGGCACAGGATGTCACCGACATTGTTACGTATCTGGGATCGCTGCGGAATCCGGCGGCGGTTTCGGCAGCGCCCATACCCGTTCCGCGAGGAGGCACGCAGTGAGCGACCAGAGCGACAGCCCGAGGAAGCCGAGCACGGAGCCGGATATTGCGGCAGGGAGCGACCGCAAGGGGCCAGCGATTGTTTCGCGGCGGTGGATGCTGCTGAAGGCAGGCATGGCGCTGAACGGGCTGGTGGGACTGGCTCTGGCGGTGCCCATCGTGCGCTATCTGCTGGCGCCGGCGCGGAAGGATTCGTCGTATAAATCGTGGATTTCGCTGGGACCGGCGGACAGTTTTCCGATGGGAGAGACGCGCCTGGTGTCCTTTAGAAATCCCTGGACGCGGCCGTGGGACGGGGAGACGGACAACGTGGCCGCCTATGTGCGGCGGGAGGGGACGAGCCAGTTCAAGGTTTTCGCGATTAACTGCGCGCATCTGGGCTGCCCGGTGCGGTGGTTCCCGCAGTCGCAGCTTTTTATGTGCCCATGTCACGGCGGCGTGTATTACGCCGACGGATCGCGGGCTTCGGGTCCGCCGGAGCGGGGATTGTTCACGTATGACTACAAAATAGCCGGCGGACTGTTACAAATTGACGCGGGCCAGATGCCGAGTCTGTCGAACACGGCGAAACTGGTGAACATTTCGAGTCCGACGAACGATGGGGATTGCCCATGCCGCGGCTGAAGCGAATCTACGACTGGTTCGAGCAGCGGCTGCAGGTGGAAGGGCCGGTGAAGGAAGCGGTCCTGCATAAAGTTCCGCGGAACACAGCGAGCTGGTGGTACGTCTTCGGAAGCGCGGCGTTCACGCTGCTGATGCTGCAGATTGTGACGGGCATTTTGCTGGCGCTGGTCTATGTGCCTTCGGCCGCCGAGGCGTGGAACAGCCTGAACATTCTGAATCATCAGGTGCCGCTGGGGTGGTTCCTGCGCGCGATTCATGCCTGGGGATCGAATTTCATGGTCGCCGTGGTGTTCATCCACATGGCGCAGGTGTTTCTGTTTGGCGCTTACAAGTTTCCGCGCGAGCTGACGTGGACGGTGGGGGTTTTTCTGCTGCTGATGACGCTGGGCATGGCGTTCACGGGGCAGGTGCTCCGCTTCGATCAGGATGCGTACTGGGGGCTGGGCATCGGCGTTTTTATTCTGAGCCGGGTGCCGTGGGCAGGTGGAGCGCTGGTGCACCTGCTGCTGGGCGGGCCGACGATTGCCGGGGAGACGCTCACACGGTTTTTTGCGCTGCATGTGTTCGTGATTCCGGGGATGCTGCTGTTTCTGGTGGCGGTACACGTGTGGATGGTGCTGAAGCTGGGCATCAACGAGTGGCCGATGCCGGGACGGCTGGTGCGCAAGGAAACCTACATTGCGGAATACAACAAGCTGGCGCACGAGGATGGGATTCCGTTTGTGCCGGGTGCGTTCTGGAAGGATTTGATCTTTTCGGGCGCGGTGCTGGCGGCGGTGGCCATTTGTGCGGCGGTGTTTGGGCCGTCGGGGCCGGGCGGGCAGCCCGATCCATCGATCACGCAGACGGTGCCGAAGCCGGACTTCCCTTTCCTGTGGATTTACGCGGTGCTTTCGTATTTGCCGCCGTCGATGGAGACGCCGTTCATCGTGCTTGCGCCGATCGCGATGGTCGCGGGTTTGCTGGCGGTGCCGTTTGTGGCCGGCGAAGGCGAGAAGAGCTGGCATCGGCGGCCGATTGCGGTGCTGGCGCTGAGCATGGTCGCGGTGAGCTGGGCGGTGTTCACGCATCTGGCCATGTTGACACCGTGGAGCCCGCATATGAACGCGTGGAGCGGGGATACGCTGCCGGTGGAGTATCTGAGGGAAGCGACGCCGCTGGTACGGCAGGGGGCGGTGATCTTTCAGGCGAAGCAATGCCGGAATTGTCATTCGATCGGTGGGCACGGCGGCGAGCGCGGGCCGACGCTGGATGCCGTGGCGACGCGCATGACGCCCGATCAGATGCGGTACAAGGTGGTGACGGGCGGCGGCAATATGCCGGCGTACGGGAAGAATCTTTCGCCGCCGGAGATTGAGGCGCTGGTGAGCTTCCTCGAGACGCTGCATCCGAAGAACGAGCCACCGGCGTTCGATGCTTCGCAACAGGCGGCCGAGTCGAGCGGAGCGCCGGCTGCGGGGAGCGGAAGCAGGACTCCATGAATGCGGACGCGCTGTTCACGACGTGGGAGGTGCCATGGGGCGTAACGGCGGCGCTCGCGGTGACAGCCGTGATTTATGTGCGCGGATGGTTACAAATTCGGAGGACGCGGCCGGAGTTGTTTCCCCTGTGGCGGCTGACGGCATTCCTGGCTGGACTGCTGGCGATTTTTGTAGCGGTGGCCTCACCGCTGGATACGTTCAGCGAATCGCTGCTGTTCATGCATATGGCGCAGCATTTTGTGCTGATGTCGATTGCGCCGCCGCTGATCGTGCTGGGAACGCCGGCGGTTCCGATGCTGCGAGGATTGCCGCGAGCGGCGATCCGGCGGGTGCTGAGGCCGCTGTTCGCGACGCGAGTATTGCATGGGATTGGGGAATTCCTGACGCGGCCGAAGGTGGCATGGATCGCGATGAACGCCGCGTATCTGGGCTGGCACATTCCGAAGGCGTATGAATTCGCGCTGGCGTCGGAAAACTGGCACAACTTCGAGCACGCGTGCTTCTTCTTCACGAGTGTGATGTTCTGGTGGCCGGTGATCGCGCCGTGGCCGCACCGGCAGAGGAGTTCGCGATGGTTATTGCTTCCCTACCTGCTGGGCGCGGATCTGGTGAACACGGGATTGTCGGCGTTTCTGTGTTTTGCGGGGCGGCTGCTGTATCCGAGTTATGGGGCGATTCCGCGGCTGTTTGGGTTAAGCGCGCTGAACGATCAGGTGGCGGCCGGAGCGTTCATGTGGGTGATGGGGTCGACGGTGTTTCTGATTCCCGCGATGATGATCACCGTGCAGCTGCTCTCGCCCCGCAGGGCGCGGCTGGGGACGCGGGGCATGGTTGCTGCGCAGCGGTGGTGAATCGGCGGATCCGGGCTGCCACCGGGAAGGGCCGCAACGGAGCAAAAAGTTGGGCTGGCGCCAGGGGCCAGCCCGTTGGGGGAGGAATGGTTCTAACGGCCTGACCCAGGGTTGGGGTCAGGTGAGTGGTTAGACGGAGGCGGGCCGCGGGGGTAAGCCCAAACCTGGACCCGTCTGCTGGTATTACGCGGTCCCGGTAGAATCGGATGGGCCGAGAGAGATGGCGGGGCGCGTGGCGGTATCCATCCAGGAGAGCGCCGGGTTTGCCGTGGTTGAATGGGCCAACGGAGCGAAAAGGGCAGGGCTCTTGTCTGGCTTTCGCCGGGGCTTCAGGGCTGGCAATCCGATGGGGCTGCGATTTGCGTATTGGAAGAGTAGACGAATGAGCAGCCGAAGCGAGGCGCCATGACGGCGCCGAGGCAGCAGGTTCCGGACTCGGCGATGGTCGAGCGAATCATGGCGGGAGACGAAGGCGCGCTGGCGGCACTGTACGATCGCTACGCGGGCATGCTGTACGCCATGCTGGTGCGGATCCTGAAAGATACGAGCGCAGCCGAGGAGGTGCTGCAGGACCTTTTCCTGCAGCTGTGGCACGGCGCCGCGCGATTCGATGCAAGCCGAGGATCGCTGGCCGGCTGGCTGCTGGTGATTGGGCGCAATCGCGCTCTTTCGAGACTGCGCGGCAAAGAGCGCCGCGAATTCGTCCCTGATCCTGAGGAGTTTTCGATTGAGGCAGTGCCTTCTTCCGGGAATCTGGAGGATGAGGCGGCGCGAGCGCAGTTGATGGAGAGGCTGAGAGGGGCTCTGGCGAAACTGCCTCCCGAACAAAGAGAGGCCGTGGAGCTGGCCTATTTTGAGGGGATGACACAAACGGAGATTGCGGCGCGAACCGGGAGTCCTTTGGGGACAGTGAAGTCGAGGGTACGGGCCGCGATGCAGACGCTGAAGCAATTATTCGACGATGAATCGACACGTCAATCCGGAAGATCCTGACCTCTACGCGCTGGGCGCGCTCGACGGTGAGGAGAAGCAGGCGCTCGAAGCCCACGTGCGCCTGTGCGCGGAGTGCGCGGGGGAAGTGGACGCGGCGCGGCAGCGAGTGGCGCTGCTGGGGCTGGCCGCACCCGCGGTTGCTCCTCCAGCGGGCGCGAAAGACGCGCTGCTGCGGAGAGTGCGGGCGGAGCGGGTTCGGGAAGCGGGACGATTCAGCGCGAGAGAGCGGGGGCGGCACCAGGGGTGGGCGTGGCTGACACCGGCGCTGGGCGTGGCGGCGGTAGTTTTTGCGGCGCTGGCGGCGGCGATCTGGATGAAGGATGTGCGGGACAACCGGCGGATTCATGAGCTGGAAGGCCAGCTGGCGCTGGCGCAGGGGCGGTCGCTGGAGATTGCGAGAGCGGCGGAGGAGACGGACAAGCTGCTGGGCATGCCGGGAACGGTGCGGGTGGCGCTGAAACCGATGCCGGGGATGATGGCGGGGCGCGCGGGCGTTTTGTACAACGCGAAGATGGGGATGGTGGCGTGCGCGGGTTGGCTACCGGCGCCACCGGCGGGCAAGAGCTATCAGCTATGGCTGGTGCCGATGGAGGGCAAGCCGATGCCGCTGCACGTTTTTGGCGCAGAGTGGACGGAGCCGATGACGATGCACGTGACGCCGGGGATGGAGGCGAAGGCGTTTGCCGTGACGGAGGAGCCAAAGGGCGGCATGCCGTGGCCGACGGGTCCGATGGTGCTGGAAGGCGCGGGCGAGTAAGGAAGCTAGAAGCTGGAAGGTGGAAGGTGGAAGCCGGTAGATGGTAGCGGGTAGCCGGTAGCGGGAAGATGGAAGCCGGGATGCGTGGCTGCTCCGGTAGACTTTGGATGTATGTCTACGAGTACGAAGCCGGGCGGTGATCCAGGCAAATGGAGCGGGTCGGCGATCCGCGAAGCGTTTCTGAAGTTCTTTGAGTCGAAGGGACACCGGCGGGTGCACTCGTCTTCGCTGGTGCCTGCGAACGATCCCACGCTGCTGTTCACCAACGCGGGGATGAATCAATTTAAGGATGTGTTTCTGGGGCTGGAGCGGCGGGACTACTCGCGCGCGACGACGTCGCAGAAGTGCGTGCGGGCCGGCGGAAAGCACAACGACCTTGAAAATGTGGGGTTCACGCGGCGGCACCACACGTTTTTCGAGATGCTGGGGAATTTCAGCTTCGGCGACTACTTCAAGAAGGATGCGATTGCGTACGCATGGGAGCTGGTGACGTCGGAGAAGTGGTTTGGGATTCCGAAGGACCGGCTGTACGTGACGATTTTCAAGGGCGAAAATGGCGTGCCCCGGGACGAGGAGGCGTACAACCTGTGGCTGGGGCAGGGAGTACCGGCGGAGCGGATCCACGAGTCCGGAATGAAGGACAACTTCTGGCAGATGGGCGATACGGGGCCGTGCGGGCCGTGCTCGGAGATTTTTTACGACATGGGGATCGAGGCGGCGGAGACGCCGGGGGTCGATAAGCCGTTTGGACACGATGAGGCACGGTATGTGGAGATCTGGAACCTGGTGTTCATGCAGTTCGACCGGACCTTAAACGTAACCACGGGGCAGGGGGAACTGAACCTGTTGCCGAAGCCGTCGATCGATACGGGGATGGGGCTGGAGCGGGTGGCTGCGGTGCTCGAAGGGGAGATCAGTAATTTTGATACGGACCTGTTCACGCCGCTCATCCAGAAGGCGATGCTCATCACGCTGTCTGGAACAAGCCGAAAAATAGCAGACGAGGAGCTGCAGGCCTCCTACAGAATCATTGCTGACCATTCTCGTGCTGCGACCTTCTTGATATCCGATGGCGTTATCCCTTCAAATGAGGGTCGGGGATACGTGTTACGCAAGATCATCCGTCGCGCAATTCGACACGGAAGACGCTTGGGCACCGAGCAGCCGTTTCTATGGCAAATGGTCGATACGGTCCGAGATGAGATGAAGGACGCTTATCCCGAGCTGGTCCAGAGCGCGGGCAGGGTTGCTGAGGTAATAAGAGCAGAAGAAATCCGTTTTAGTCGGACCGTAGCGCTTGGTCTCCGGGAGTTGGAGGGCGAGATCGAGGATATCTTCGCCAAGGACGAGGAAGCATCAGGAATAGTGGCCGCCGCCCAAGCTGGCGAAAGCGGCTACTCGGAACAGCAGGTCGAGGAGGCTCAGCGGACCTTGGGCCGCCTCACGCTCCCGGGCAAGGCGGCTTTTCATTTGTATGAGACCTATGGTCTTCCCCTCGATTTCATTCTCGACGCTTGCCACGATTCCGAGGTCCACTTAGACATCAGCGGCTTCGAAGAAGCCCGTGCCGAAGAGCAGGCCCGCGCACGGGCGTCGTGGAAAGGCGGGGCGCAAAAATCGGCTTCCCCGGCGTTTCGCGATCTGCCGAAGACGGCGTTTGAGGGCTACCGGCGGCTCAGGACGGATGGGGCGGAGGTTCTGGCTATTGTGAAGGACGGGCAGGGAGTTCCGGCGGCGAAGGCCGGGGATGCGGTCGAGATTGTGCTGGACCGGACGAGCTTCTACGCCGATTCGGGCGGGCAGATCGGCGACACGGGCTGGCTGATGAGTGACGATCACAACTCCGTGGTGGCCGATGTGAGCGGGTGCACGAAGCCGGTGCAGGGCGTCTTTGCGCATCGCGCGATCCTGCGGCAGCCAGTGAAGATCGGCGATCGGGTAGATACCGTCGTCGATGCGAACTTCCGCAATGCGACGCGACGCAATCATACGGCGACGCATCTGCTGCACGCGGCGCTGCGCGAGGTGCTGGGGACGCATGTGAAGCAGGCGGGGTCGCTGGTGGAACCGAATCGGCTGCGGTTCGATTTTTCGCATTTCGCGGGCATCGCCGATGAGGAACTGCAGGACATCGAGGATCTGATCAACAAGGAGACACTCGGGAACACGGAGGTGGAGACGCTCGAGGACGTTCCGATTGACGTGGCGGTGAATGAGTATCACGCGATGGCGCTGTTCGGCGAGAAGTATGGCGAGAAGGTGCGCGTGGTGCGGATCGGCGACTTTTCGACAGAACTGTGTGGCGGCACGCACACGGGCGCGACCGGCGAGATTGGCGTGGTGAAGCTGCTGGGCGAGGGCTCGGTTTCGTCGGGCGTGCGGCGTGTGGAAGCGGTGACGGGACTGGGCGCGCTGAACGAATTTCGGCGCGATTTTCAGGTGGCGCAGATTGCTTCGCAACTGGGGCCGGGGGAGCTGGCTCCGGCGGAGGCGCTGCGGCAGCGGCTTGCAGCGCAGGAAGACGAGCTGAAGAAGCTGAAGCGCGAACTGGATGAGGCGCGGATGAAGTCGGCGGCGTCGCGGGTTTCGAGTGCGACGGATCAGGCGGTCGATGTAAATGGCGTGAAGGTGCTGGCGCAGCGCGTGGATGCCCTCGACCGCGGACAGATGCGGACGCTGGTGGATAATCTGCGCAACAAACTGGGATCGGGCGTGGTGGTGCTGGGCGGCGCGCAGGAGGACGGTAAAGTGGCGCTGATTGTCGGTGTGACCAAGGACCTGACCGGCAAGGTGCAGGCGGGGAAGGTGATCGGGCCGATCGCGAAGATGGTGGGCGGATCGGGGGGTGGGCGTCCAGACATGGCGGAGGCGGGCGGCAAAGACGCGGATCAGCTGGACGCCGCCCTGAAGAGCGCGGCGGAAGTGGTGAAGGGGCTGGTCGGTTAGGAGTTCACCACGGAGAACACAGAGGACGCAGAGCTTTGAGGGGTGACGGAGCGGGTATCGCAGGCAGCGGGTGATTCCGTGCTCAGCGCTGTGATGGATGTCACCAACATGAGGTGAGGGGCGAGGGCTATGATGGGTTCTCCGGCGGCCGGTTCCCTTGCGGCGACGGCTCAGAGGTAAAACCCATGTGTCTGGCGATACCTGGCAAGGTTATCGAGATTGTGACCCGTGAGGGTCTGCAGATGGCTCGCGTGCAGTTTGGCGGGGTGACGCGCGAGGCGTGTCTCGACTACGTGCCGGAGACGCAGGTGGGCGATTACGTGCTGGTGCATGTGGGGTTCGCGATCAGCCGCGTGGATGAAGAGGAAGCGAAGCGGACGTACGAAGCGCTGGCGGAGCTGGATCAGCTGGGGGAACTGGATATCCCCGAGGTGAGCGAGCGGGCGGGAGGCGGCGCATGAAGTATCTCGACGAGTATCGCGACGGCGACATCGCGGCGAAGCTGGTGGAGCGGATCAAGCGCGCGCAGACCAGGCCCTGGGTGATCATGGAGGTCTGCGGCGGGCAGACGCATTCGATTGTGAAGAACGGGATCGATCACCTGCTGCCGAAAGACGTGGAGCTGGTGCACGGGCCGGGGTGCCCGGTATGCGTGACGCCGCTGGAGATGATCGACAAGGCGCATGCGATTGCGCGGCGGCCGGAAGTAGTCTTCTGCTCGTTTGGTGACATGCTGCGCGTGCCGGGGTCGGATGGGGATCTGTTCAGCATCAAGTCGCTGGGCGGGGATGTGCGGGTGGTGTATTCGCCGCTGGATTGCCTGAAGATTGCGCGGGCGAATCCCGACAAGCAGGTGGTGTTCTTCGCAATTGGGTTTGAGACGACGGCCCCGGCGAACGCGATGCTGGCGTGGCAGGCGCGACTGAGCGGGATGAAGAACGTGTCGCTGCTGGTGTCGCACGTGCTGGTGCCGCCGGCGATTGAGGCGGTGCTGAGCTCGCCGCAGAATCGAGTGCAGGGATTTCTGGGGCCGGGGCATGTGTGCGCGGTGGTGGGGTATCGCGAATACGAGCCGCTGGCGGAGCGGTTTCATGTGCCGATCGTTGTTACAGGTTTTGAGCCACTGGACATTCTGGAAGGCGTGCTGATGGTGATTGAGCAGCTGGAGCAGGGACGGGCGGAGGTTGAGAACCAATATTCGCGGGTGCTGGCGCGAGGCGGGAATCAGCCGGCGCAGGATCTGATCGCGAAGGTATTCGAGGTGAGCGACAGGAAATGGCGCGGCGTGGGGACGATTCCACAGAGCGGGTTCCAGTTGCGGGAGGAGTTCGCCGATTTCGATGCAGAGCGCCGCTTCGAGGTGCAGGCCATCGACACGATGGAGCCGGCGGTGTGCATTGCGGGGCAGATTCTGCAGGGAATCAAAAAGCCACATGACTGCCCGGCGTTTGGAACGGAGTGCACGCCGCAGCATCCGCTGGG
>JASHPM010000350.1 GCA_030038115.1 Acidobacteriaceae bacterium
TGGTGAGGACTTCGACGTCTCTTAGAAGAAGTACTTCGCGGAGAACGTCATCAGGCGTTGCCCGGTTGTGAACAACGGCTTGCCGCTGGTGGAAACGTTGACCGGTGGCGCTCCCAGGCAGGCAGCCGTGCAACCGGCAGCCGGCTGGAAGTTGATCTGGTCGTCGCTGTTGCTGCCGTTCAGATCGAACTGCGGCAACGGGTGATTGATGAAGTTCTGGCCCTGGATACGAAGCTCCAGTCTCTGGCTTTCCCGGGTGGGGAAGCTCTTGAAGATCGAGAGATCGTTCGTATAGTAGGCCGGCAACCTCATGTACGGCCAGTGCGTCGGTCCCTCCACGCCGATCGTGCTGGGTGCAGCGAAGCAGCTCGCGTTGTAGTAGAAGCCCGATTTCCTTCCGGCATCCGGGTTGCAGGTCAGCAGTGGCATCAGGTCGTTGATCGAAGGTGAACCCAGCCAGCTTCCCGTGCTCATCCCGCTCGCCGGCAAACCGTTGGGCATGGTGAACAACGTGCCGCCCGATGGGGCCGACGGGTAGTTCGCATTCAGGTTGGTCAGGTTCGCCGGGAGGTACGCTCCGCTCTGATACTGGTTCCAGCCGGAGAGCTTCCAGTCATTGATGGCCGTGGCCAGAACCCGGTTCCCGTGGATCGGCCGCGGCAGGTTGTAGATGTACCAGATGTTGAAGATGTTGGTGTGATCGTAATCCAGCGGGCCATAGTTGTCCCCAAGGACGTACGGCCATACCGTCGCTCCGTTGCCGGAGCCATTCGAAGTGTCACCATCCCAGATGCCCATCACCTTGCTGAAGGTATAGTTCGCCTGGAAGTTGAGCAGCGCGCCGTTCTTTCTCCACGACGCCTGCATCGAGTTGTACTTCTCATAGCTCTGGTGCGTTAGCAGGTAGACGTTCCCGTAGTTGTGCATCGGCCGGAAATCAATCTCGTTGCAGCCCGGCGTTGCACTGGACGGCGCGTTCGGCGAGCACAGGGACCCCGTGAGCGGATCCGGCTTCCAGTACGCTCCCGGCTGCAGATTGTTCAGGTTGTTGATGTTCCCGTTGCCGCCGTTGAATTCCTCGCCGGAGGTCTTGTTGCCGACGTAGGAGATTTCCACCAGCGACTGCCACGGCGTCGCCTGATCGATGGACACGTTCCAGTCCCCGGTGAACGGGGTCCGGTCGTCGCCCAGCAGATCGGCGCCGATCGAGGCGTTGCCCAGCCAGGAAGATTCACTCACCGACGTCGGCGGTGTCCCTCCGTTGGCCGCGTTGGCATAGCCCACGAAGGCTTTGGGCGTCGAGTAGTTGACGATTCCCTTTGGGCCGTCGCCCACGTTGTCGATCGTCGCTTCGTTGACTGAGATCTGATAACGATACGCTCCGTAGCCGGCGCGGAACAGCGTCTTGCCGGTGCCGAACAGATCGTAGATCACTCCCACGCGCGGATCGTAGTAGAACAGCGGCGAGGTGAAGCCGGACAGTGGAACGCTGCTGTCAATCGCATGCCACTCCAGACCATCGTTGGCGGGCGCGGTCATCGAGTCGACGTAATTTCCCTGCACCCAAACCTGCTGGCCGGCCGGTTCGCCGTACCACTGGCCCATGTGATCGGCGCGCAGGCCGAGGTTCAGCGTCAGCCGCCGGTTGGCTTTCCACGAGTCCTGTGCCCAGATCGACCACTGGTTCATCTGGAAGTTGTCCAGAGGAACGCCGCTCTGCTGCTCATAACTCGCCACACGCCCCAGCTCGAAGTCGGAAACCACGTTGTTGGTGCCGTAGTTTGCCGGCCACCCCATGTTGAACTGCCCGTTATCGTTGCCCCCGTCGTCACTGCCGCTGGACTGGCTGTTGTACGGCTGCGCCCAGTAGAAGCCGGCCTTCGCCGTGTGCGTTCCCAGCACCTTGCTGACCGTCTCATAGAACTGCGGCACCCGCTTCAGCGCGCCGAACGCTCCGCCGTCGAACGGGCCATCCATCGGCTCCTGATCGATGTTGGAAAGCGCGCCTTCCCACGGGCCGATGATGTTCGGCATCTGGGTTGACGTGTGTCCGAACAGTCCGGCCACTCCGCCCATCCCCACCGTGCTGCGGTTGGCGCCGTCGCCACTCAGCTTGTTGGGGTTGATGTAGCGCGACAGTGTGAACACCGTCTCGCTGGTGGTGGTTGGGCCGAACTGATGCGTGAAGTTGCCCAGAATCACCTGGGAGTTCGTGTCCGCCACATCCGGCGCCGGATAGGGCAGCGTGTTGGGCGGCGCCCACCAGATCGTGATCGGGTGTTGATCCACTTCGCTTTGGTACGCGTAGGTTCCGCTCAGCTTCGTGTTCTCGGTGATGGCATAGTCCAGCTTGCCCGTCGCTTCCCACCGGTTCTGCGGGATGCTCGGAGCATAAGCGTAGTTGCTCCAGCCGTTGCCCGCGTTCTGCGTCACGTTGGGCAGCGGATACAGCTTCAGCACGCCCGTGATGTTCGGGTCGAAGTCCGTCGTCGGGATGTGGATGTTGCCGCTGGAATCTGTCGTCCAGTTAGCGTCCGCCGCCAGGCCGCTGCACGTTTGGCAGGGCAGCATGTATGCGTAGCTGTAGTTGCCGTTGTTGGAACCAGGGTTCGTCGCCTTGTCGAAGATGCCGTTCTGCTGGTCCTGGGTCGGCTCGTTGTAGTCCTGAAGCGGGTTGTTGGGGTGCTGAATCATGTACTCATAGCCGCCCCAGAAGAACAGCTTGTCGTGGTTCCGGTTGAAATGCGGGAAGATCACCGGACCGCCCACGTTGCCGCCGAGGTAGTAGAAGTACTCGTACGGGAAATCGGCCGATGCCAGAGCCGCGGCCTGCGCCGGCGTGGTCGCGCTGGTGATGCTGGAAAGGTACGACTCCTTGGTGTACGACTCCCAGCTGTTCAGCTCCGAGTTGCGCGCGTACATATAACCTTCACCGTGGAAGTTCTTGCCGCCCGACTTGCTGAACGCTTCGAAGATCACCGGGCCATAGGCATATTCCGCCCCGTAGCTGCCGGTCAGCGTCTTCACTTCCTGCACCATGTCCGTGTTGATGTTCGCGATCTGCGTGCCTGCGTTGCCGGGATCGACCAGGTTCGCGCCGTCCAGCATGTACGCCATCGCCCCGTAAGGCTGGTAGCCGTTGATCGAATAATCGCCCACCGGGCCCGAGTTCGATCCTGTGGTCTTCGGATTAAAGGCCGACCCCTGGCTGATGCCGTTGGTCAAAGCTGTGCCCGGCATCATCTTCAGCAATTCGCCGGCGTCGCGGCCTTCCAGCGACATATCCTCGATCTGCTCCGCGTTCATCGTGTCGCTGATTTCCGGCGTATCCAGGGGCACTTCGACGTTCTTGTCAGCCACGACTTCCACCGTCGTGCTGCTCGCCCCTGCCTTCAGCGCAATGTTCGGCACCGTCTTGGTGTCGCCCAGGTTCATCACGATCCCGCTCAGCTCCCA
>JASHPM010000351.1 GCA_030038115.1 Acidobacteriaceae bacterium
CGCGCGTGTTCTCCCGCGTGTAGCGCCGCATCTGACAAAACTCGCCCAGCTGCCAGCCAAGATTGCGATAAAGTTGCCGCAGAATCCGGCTTCGCTCGGCCGCCGGCATCCCTCGATATGCCAGTTCCAGATTGCGCATCCCGGTGCGCCGCAGATTGGGCAGCAGTTGCCACGCCACCGCTCCCAGGGCTGCGCCCGCACCCAGCGCCATCCCTCGCGGCAGCGCTCCCATCAGCCTCAGCAGAGTCCAGGCAAACGCATATTCCAGAGCTTCTCGCATCGATTGCAGCGAAGAGTCAGTGTAAATGGAGGGGCCAGGATCCCCGTGAGATTCAAACCGATTTTGAAGCTTCGCGGGATTACCTGTCATCGGGCGGCGCAGGACACGCGGATACCCACCGTTTCCGCGTATCCCGCTCCAGGCCGGGAAAACTACTGTTGTGCCTCGTGGAAATACTTCACGACTGTGCGCACATACGGCCGGGCATCCGGTGGCACCGGCACATCGCCGCGCAGAACATTCTCGAAGGTCTCGGGAGCTCCGTAGAGCAGATCCGTGTCGGCGTGATTCTGGCTTACCGCCACGCCGCTCAGATCGACCCCCGCAAACAGCCCCTTGCTCCGCGACCAGGTCAGCAACTCCGACTGCAGTTTCCAGTTCGTTGAAGCCTGCGCATCGCGCCCCACCGGACCGGCCGCTGCCGCGGCATCGGCGCCGATCTTGAATTTACTGTGCAGCAGATCCTGGAATCCCTTTTCATTGACGGCCACCAGCACCAGATCCGTTCCCTGTCCGCCAATCTGGAATCCCCATGAACCGCCCCCCATCCGGATAAACACCGGCCCGCTCCAGCCCCGCGGAGTTCGGCACGTCACCACTCCCTGGCCATATTCGGCGCCCAGGATGAAAGCGCCCTTCAGCATGCCCGGCACCACGCCGACACACGTCGCCTGGCGCAGAATCGAGTCGGGAATCGCCTTGTCCGGTGTCGCCATAATCTGGTTCAGAACATCGCTCGCCGCATCCAGACGAGCGTCAATCTTTGTCTTGTCTTGCGCGAATCCAGGAGCCGCCAGAACAAACGTGCACAACAGAACAACAAGTCTTTTCATTTCTTTCATTTCTCCCATCAAGAAGATGATCCGAGGACATCGTTATACTACCGCAATTCGATGAACCTCAGGCGAAACCGGACAACCTGTGCCCGGTAATGAATAAAAGCCAACCCGTGACCGGTTCGGCTACCCTGCCTCTGCTTAACCACTCGCTCGGCAGACCGCAAAATTTCGGCAGTACTACCCTGCCATCCCCCGTGATTACGATGCGCCCGCCACCCGTAAGGTTGAAGCGGCTGATGGCGAATCTTGCTGATAATGAGGCAAAAAGATGGGGCTGCGGTTGCAGTCGCCTGTCAGCCATCAGCCCCGTTCCCCAGATCTGCGTTGTAAGTGTTCTCAGTTGTAGCGAGGCCCCTCGTAATTTCGCAAGATAACGGAGGTAGACCCAACTTTGGTAATCAACGAATCCGTCCTGTTCACTATTCGATAATCACCACCGCACCCCGTCCCGGCACTTATTTGCCTCTGAAACCGTCGCGGAGAACCTGGCCCTTTCCGCGCATGTACCCGGCCTGTGGACCATCTTCGCGGTTCACCACAGATCGAAGGTAACGGACAATCCGTTGAGCGCAGCAGCCACGAGCATGGCCCTCCTGCCAATCCGGCGCGGTTTCAATGCGACGGGGGACGCGACGATATAATCGCCGGAAGATGGCAGGACAGCAAAGCGTTGGCCGGCCTCTTGAGGTGGTTCAGGCCGTCCGCGGCACCTTTCACCACTTCGATCTGGCTCGCGAACTCGAAGCGCGGGGTTACCTCAAGGCCATCTACTCCACCTTCCCCTGGAGACGTCTCGCTCGCGAACAGATCCCTCGGGCCCTCGTACACACGTTTCCGTGGATCCACACGCCGCAAATGCTGGTGGCTCGCTGGTGGAGAATCCCCGCTCCCCTCAATGACGCAATCTCGTGGCAGGTGCTGACCATCTTCGATGCCTGGGTTGCACGCCACATGCCTCTCTGCGATGTCTACGTGGCGATCTCCGGCAACGGACTCATCAGCGGCCGCCGTGCCCACTCCCTGGGCGCGAAATATGTCTGTGACCGAGGCTCCTCCCACCTCCGCTATCAGGGTGCCATTCTTTCTGAGGAAAATCGTCTCTGGGGGCTTGAGCCGGTCGACTTTGCAGCGCGCAGCCTCGCGCTCGAAGAGGGGGAATACGAAGAGGCGGATGCGATCACCGTTCCATCGGAATTCGCGCGCCGCTCGTTCGTCGAAATGGGCGTGCCCTCGGAAAAGCTGCACAAGATCCCGTATGGCGTGCGCCTGGACCGGTTCCGGCGCATGGCTGAGCCGGCCAAAGACCGCTTTGAAGTTCTTTTTGCCGGTCAGGTGGGTTTGCGCAAGGGCGTTCCTTATCTGCTCCAGGCCTTCGCACAGCTGAAGCATCCGCGCAAGCGGCTCCGCATCGTCGGTGGCCTGATGCCCGAGCTGCGGCGAATCCTTCATCGGTTGCCGCAGGACAACGTTGAGTTTGTGGGCACTCTGCCGCAGGATAAACTCGCCGCTCTCATGAGCGACAGCCACGTGATGGTGTTGCCGTCCATCGAAGAGGGCCTGGCGCTGGTGCAGGCCCAGGCGCTGGCCTGCGGATGTCCGCTCATCAGCAGCACCAACACCGGCGGAGAAGACCTCTTCACCGACGGCGTGGAAGGATTTCTGGTTCCCATCCGCTCCCCGGAAGCTATCGCCACCCGCCTCCAGCAGCTCGCCGACGATCCCGCGCTCCAGCAGCGGATGAGCGAGGCCGCCCTAGCTCGTGTCCAGCAGATCGGCGGATGGCACGAGTATGGAGAAGCCTGGGTTGAGCTCCTGCGCCGGCTGACCTGATGTTTCTCTATCATCGCAGGGTGGTATTCGTTTCTGCTGCGCCCCAGAGATAAAATACTTGTGACACTTCCCTCTCATCGCTTCCAATAACGAGCCAGCTCCATTAGCCAGAATGAACACAGTTCGCAGATGAGCGGACTTCCATCGGCCCCAACTCTGCGGGACGCGGGAAAAACCGCATGACGAAGCTCTGGCTGGTCCTTGCCAGACTCACGGCGCGCTTGCACCTCTGGCTGCCGACTTTGTGGATTCTCGGCCTGGCAGCCGGTTCCCTGTCCCGGCTGGGCGGCGGCTATCAGGAGCGGCTGTCGTATGCCTTCCTGATGTGCCACAATCATCCCCGCGCGCGCAGAATACTCGCTGGATTGATCCGCCGGGAACTCGACAGCTCCTCAAAAAACAACCTCTGGCTCGCGAACATGGCATGGCTTCTCGGAGCGAGCCGTCTTTCGCTTCTTCTCTACAGAAGAACCGAACGAGACTATCCCGGCCAGAGCGATGCGAGGGTTGCCAGCTCTGTTGGCGATTTTCTGGAGGGTGTGATTTCGCAACGAGTGTCCGGAGAACTCGCCGCAGCGCTTGGGCAAACTCCGCTTCCGCAAAAAGGCAGCCGGGGGGTTGTTCTCACCATCGTTAGCCAGCGCTTCTTTGCGGTCTTTGAGGTATGGCTCCGGCAAATCCAGCGGCTCACGCCGTACTACCCGCTGGTATTGGCATTGGATAAGGCGACCGTTGCCTCCCTGAGCGAGCAATGCGAGTGCGGCGTTTTCGATGTGTCGGCCTACTTCCGCTTCGACGAACACGGGCGGCTCGACCGCGCCAGTGGAAATAACCTATGGATTCTTCGCGTCCTGGTGCTCCGTGAAATCCTGGTGCTGGGCTATGACGTTGTTTCTCTCGACGTCGATGCCATCGTTGTCGGAGATCTGGACGGGATGCTCCGGTCCTTTCCTGAGGCTGACATCGTC
>JASHPM010000044.1 GCA_030038115.1 Acidobacteriaceae bacterium
AAAGTGATCGGGCAGCAGACCCGCCTGCTCCAGATGGAAGAGCGCGGGCAGCAGCTTGCGTTTGGTCAGATCGCCGGAAGCGCCGAAGATGACCACGACGCTCGGTTCGGGGATGCGTTCGTGCACCTGGGACGCCGCCTGCTTCACGTCCTCCGGAGAAATTCTCACTTCCGTAGTTGCCATCGATGTGCCCCTTCCCGGCGATGGGCCGTCGCGCAGTGTGGGTTGTGCGCACGATCCGTTACGCCGCTTCTTCCGCCTCCGTCTTCACCGCATGTCCGCCAAATCTCGTTACGCGTCGTCGCGGGCGTGCGGCTTTCGCGAGCCGTTCACGCCTCTCGCGCCATCAAACCGCGAAATCGACCCGGCGAAAGCGAGACCCCCAGCCTCGTCAGCTCGCCGGCTAACTGCGCAGAACCCTCATAACGGATCGCGTGGATGCCCAGCGAAGCCGCCGCGGCAACATTCTCGGCGCGATCGTCGATAAAGGCGACTTGCTCGGGATCCCGCTGCAGGACGTCGAGCGCGACCTGGTAAATTTTCCGATCTGGCTTGCGCAGTCCCAGATAGCACGAGCTGAAAAAGGCGTCAAAGTCGTCGAGAAGACCGAATTTCGTCAGGCGGTATTCGTTCATAGCGCGGGATTCATTGTTGACCGTGGCGAGCACATATTCCTCGGATGCGGAAAGCTGGCGAAGGATTCCGATGCCGCTGTCGGGAAGCACCGCGGACTCTTCGCGCATCGCCCCGAGAAACTCAGCCTGTGTGAAGCTGCGCGGCTCAAAGAACACCGTGTGCCGCAGATATTCATCCGTTCCGATTTCATCCTTCTCCCACGCCTGGTCTACTTCGGCGTGGCGGCGCTCAAAATCTGCCTGGTCCAGGCCAAAGCGCGCGAGCACAGCATCGCGCTGCTGGCGATCCCAGCCATTGGTGAGCAGCACTCCGCCCACGTCCCACAGAATTGTGCTGATGCCGTCCATGGCATCTCCAGGGTTGAAATCAGGTCCTGCCGAAGTTATGAAGCCTGCGGGCCCGGGTCGATTCTACGGCTTGTTTGTGTTCGGCATGTTACGAGCTTCAATGGCCATCACTTTATTGAGCCTGCGCACATAGCGCTCCACCTGTGACTGAAAGCGCGCCTCAAGATAAGCGGCGACCAGATCGAACGCCAGTTCCGGCCCGATGATGCGCGCGCCCAGTACCAGCACGTTCATGTTGTCGTGCTCGACGCCCTGATGCGCGGAATAGTGGTCGTGGCACATGCAGGCGCGAATGCCGGGCATCTTGTTGGCAGCGACACACACGCCTACGCCGCTGCCGCAAATCAGAATGCCGCGCTCAGCACGTCCGGCCTGCAGCGCTCGGCCAACCGCCTCGGCAAAGTCGGGATAGTCCGAAGGTTCGGTGTTAAATGCGCCCAGATCGATCACTTCATGCCCGAGCCGCTCCAGATAACCCCGAACCTCTTCTTTGAGAAGATACCCTGCGTGATCTGCCGCAATCGCCAGCTTCATGGTTATTTTCCCGCCAGCGCCGGCTCGGCTTTTCGCGCGCGTTCCACCAGCGCCTTCGCGCGGGCGACCACGTTGTCCGTGCTGAAGCCGAGTTTCTCGAGAGCCGTTGCGCCCGGAGCCGAAGCGCCGAAGCGGTCAAGCCCGATCACATCCCCGTCACGCCCCACGTACTTCCACCATCCCAGCGTCGCTCCTGCTTCAATGGCCAGCTTGGGCAGGTGATCGGGAAAGATCGACGCCCTGTAGCTATCGGATTGTTCATCGAATATATGCGTGCTCGGCATAGAGACAACGCGCGCGACGATGCCGTCCTTTTTCAGCTGCTCAGCGGCGCGGATCGCCGGCCACAACTCCGAACCGGTACCGACAATCAGCACATCCGGCGAGTCGCCACCCTGCTCGACGATATAAGCGCCCCGGCGCACGCCTTCGAAAACACGCTGCCGGACCGGATCGAGCAGCGGCAGATCCTGACGCGACAGCGCCATAAAGGACGGCCCCCGGCGCTCGAGCGCCAGCCCCCATGCCGCCGATGTCTCGTTCGCGTCGGCGGGACGAAAGTCCGTAAGGTGCGGCACCGCGCGCAGCATCGTAAGGTGCTCGACCGGCTGGTGCGTGGGACCATCCTCGCCCAGGCCAATGGAGTCGTGCGTGAAAACGAAAATGGAGTGGATCTGCATGAGAGCAGCCAGCCGCAGCGCAGGCTTGGCGTAGTCCGAGAAAACGAAGAACGTCGAGCCGTAGGGAATGATGCCACCGTGGGCCGCCATGCCGTTCACCATGGCACACATGCCGAATTCGCGTACGCCAAAGTAGATATTATCGCCCGCGGGATCGAGGTGAAAGTTGCCGCTATCCCTGATCACGGTCTTCGTCGATGTCGAAAGATCCGCGGCCCCACCCAGCAACTCGGGGACATATTTCACGAAGGCATTCATCACCGTGTTGCCGGCGGTGCGGGTGGCCACCGGCTTGCCGTCTGCGGGGAACTGCGGCAGGCTCTGCTGCCAGCCATCTTTCAGACGGCCCTCCTGCACGCGCTCGAATTCCGCAGCCTCCCCTGGAAACGATTTTTTGTAGTTCGCGAACAGCGCATTCCAGTCGGACTCGGCTTTTGCGCCGCGGTCGACCGCCTGCAGCCAGTTCTTCGCTACATCTTCGGGAACATAGAATGTCTTGTCTTCGGGCCAGCCCAGATTTTTCTTCGTCTGCTTCACCGCCTCGGCGCCCAGCGCCTCGCCGTGGGCCTTGCTGGTTCCGGCCCTGGGGCTGCCATAGCCGATCACGGTTCGCACTGCGATCAGCGAGGGCTTATCCTTCACGGCCTGCGCAGCCTCAATCGCTTTCGAAATCCCCTCGAGGTCATTGCCGTCCTGCACAATCTGCACGTGCCAGTGGTACGCCTCAAAGCGCTTCAGTACATCTTCGGTGAAGGAAAGCTCGGTCGGCCCGTCGAGCGAGATAAGATTGTCGTCGTAGAGATAGATCAGCTTGCCCAGGCCCAGCGTTCCCGCCAGCGACGCCGCTTCGTGCGAGACGCCTTCCATGAGATCGCCGTCCCCGCAAAGTCCATAGCTGTAGTGATCCACGATGTCGAAGCCGGGGCGGTTATAGATCGCCGCCAGGTGCTTCTCCGCGATCGCCATGCCCACGCCCATCGCAAATCCCTGGCCCAGCGGGCCGGTCGTCACTTCCACGCCGTCTGTGTGGCCGTACTCGGGATGCCCCGGCGTCCTCGATCCCCACTGCCGGAACTGCTGCAAATCTTCGATGGAGACGTCATAGCCGGTGAGGTGCAGCACACCATACAGCAACGCGGATGCATGTCCGTTGGAAAGCACGAAACGGTCGCGGTTGGTCCACTTCGAGTGCTTCGGATTGTGCCGCATGTATTTGTGAAAGAGGAGGTACGCGATCGGCGCGTCTCCCAGCGGCGCGCCCGGGTGGCCGCTGTTCGCCTTTTCCACCGCGTCGACGGCAAGAAACCGCAGGGCATTAATCGACAGCTGATCGAGTTCGTTCATAATCCTCGTCTCTCCTCTTCGGTTGCTGCCCTGGGGTGGTTCGGACGACCGGCAATCGATCCCGATTTAATCCTGATTTTCGCTCTCCCCGTTTGGATGACGCAAACGACTCGTTCGTCTCAGGTATCCACAGAAACCTCGAAATTGTGGCCCTCCCAGCGATTCTCATCCGGCCAGAACAGAGTAAAGGAAAGCGAGCCAGTTTGCCCCGGCGCGGTCGGCAGATCGGCATAGGAACCCGCATAGCCCAGCTGCGTGCTGTCGAGCATGTGCGTAGTCTGCCAGTTGTCCGGTGTCCACCTCACCTGGAAGCGCGCCGCCGCCGTGATGCGCAATGTTTTCCCTGCGGGAATCTCGCGAATCTGGCGGCGCTGTACCTTGAAAACCTCAATGTGGCTGGGCGGGTGGTTGCCCCTGGCATAACGCTCCTCGACCACGGGAATGCGATCGAACACCTGTCCGTCGTATGCGGAGCGCAGGAGTTTCAGATATTCCGAATGCGCCCACACCAGGGGCATCGCCGAGCCCGCGGGGCCGCCAAACACCAGACCGTTCCTGTCCGGCTCGTCCCAAATCTGCTCGGGCAGCATGCCGCCGCTCGAGGCGAACCTCTCGATGGTTTCAATCAGCGGCCGAATATCGCGCCCCGCGCCCAGTTCATAATGCGCGCGCTCCCCCACCAGCAGCGGCCATGCACGCCCCTTTCCCCAGCTGATAAAGGGCCCGCCGTCTTCTCGCTGGCCGTAGCCATCGTGGTTGTAGCGCAGCCAGCAGGGACCTTTGGGAGTCTCGACTTTCAGCACATGGTCGACCACCTTCAGCGAATCGACGATGAGCGGATTGTCAGCGGCGCGCACGCCATAGCGGACCAG
>JASHPM010000352.1 GCA_030038115.1 Acidobacteriaceae bacterium
GACGCGGTGTGCGCCAACGGCGGCTCGGCAACTGACCAGAATGGAAAGCAGGACTGGGGCAACTGGACCAGCAGCGCTCAAAAGTTCTCCCTGACCACGGCGGAGACAGCGGAGCAGCTCGGGACGATCACCATCAATTTGATCGAGCACAACAATGGCCTGGAAACCGATGACAACTGGGACATCCAGGGAATTACGGTGACCGGCGTTGATTCTCAGGGAAATTCTACGGTGGTTCTGAACCTGTCCAACCCGCAGGTCTCCGGGAATTCCAACAACTGCATCGCGCGCCTGAAGGGTCCGCCCAATCCGAGCAGCGTCACTTACAATCTGAGCGCCAGCAACCCAACCGGCAGCAATCTGGCAAATCCCACCTTCGGACCGACACCTCCGGGGAGTTGTCCGCAATGATGCGCCGCCGGAAAACACCTGGGGTGCAAACGTGTTCCGGGCAGCCGGCAACACGGAATGTAAGGTCCGTCGCTGTGTCGCAAGCGAAAAGTGACAATGCCGGTTGGATCTGAGCAAATGAATCCGGTCTTTGGGCGAGCCGGAGCTCGTGGCCTTGACAGAACGCGCTGCACTCTCATCCCGGCTAGTTTCGCAGCGCCAGAAGGTTTTTCCGTATTGCGGATTTTGAGCGTGCCGGGTTTGACTGCTTTGTCATCTCTCGTTCCGCCAGCAGACCTGGCAAATCTATATGGCTGATTCGTCAGCAGTCCGTTGCCTCAGCCGAGTTTCCGCGCCATGAGTCAGGCGGCAGCATTCAATTCTTCGGAGACATGGTGCCGGCTGTTGGCACATTCCATGCGCTTCATCGATCGCATCGCAACCCAGGAGTACGGCAGCTCGCGGCCACAATCGAGGCACACTGTATAGCAGGTCTTGTTCAGCGTGAAGGGACGGGTCTGGTTGCGGTGAAGGCAACCAAACAAGAATCCAAGGCAGGCATCAATCATCGTGCGCCTCCTTCTGGGATCGGCCACACTCATCGAACGGGTCTGGCCTGCGACCCGAACCGTGGAGCCAGTCGGGATATGGAACTGTGCTTCATCCCGATCTTCCGGGGAATGGCACAATGTAACGCGATGCTGCCAGACCTGCCATGGCCCGATGGCCTCAGCATGATGGCCTGGCAGTCACCGTCCTCTAAACCGAGATGACCGCTGGAACGGTTACCGGCGTTCCGGGCTCACACCCGGATCCCTGGTCATACTGAATGCTGGGCAAAGCTGCTATCTGATGATTGCGAGCCGGATACTCGGATTCCGCTGCGCATCGCCGGGGGCTGCACTTTAGTTCCACTCTCATGGTCGGCAATCGTGAGCGCCTCGCGCGCCAACTTTGACCTGCAGCCCTTCCGGTAGCCTGTGGCGTTGGCGCCGCTGCTTTGGCTTCGGAGGGTCGAGTGCGATGCCGACGCCCCCCGAGTATCTGAACCCACGGGCAGAATCCCCGAGCGTATCCCACGTCATGACTGGACAGCGTTGCGACTCTTGAGGTACTGTCTATGACATGAGTCGTAAATAGACAGACGGGAGTCTTAGAACCATGCCAACGGTCCGATTATCGAGACTCGAGATGCAGATCATGGAGACGCTCTGGACGAGAGGCCATGCCTCCATTCGGGAAATGCAGGAGGCGTTTCCGGAGAAAAGGCGCCCGGGATACACCACCGTGCAGAAGACGGTCTATCGCATGGAAGACAAGAAAGTCGTCCGCCGTGTCGGCAAGGTCGGCAACTTCCATATGTTTGAGGCGGTCGTCTCGCGCGAAGCGTCGCAGCGCAGGCTGGTGGACGATCTCCTCGCCATGTTCGGGGGAAACTCGCGCCCAGTGGTGGCTCATCTCATCGGCGCCGGCAAGCTGACTCTCGACGACGTCGAGTTCGCAGAAAAGGCACTCAGGGAAATCAAGCAGGGAGGGAAGGGATGATGATGCGATACCTGGCCTCATTGGGAATCGATTCAGGACCGGCTCTGGCCAATCACCTTTGGCAATCGACCGCGTTTCTCGCCGGCGTTTGGCTCCTCACCCTTGTGCTGCGCCGGAATGAAGCGCGCGTCCGTTATTGGCTGTGGCTCGCCGCGTCAGCCAAGTTTCTTCTGCCTTTCTCAGTGCTGACAGAACTCGGCAGGATTCTGTCGGGCCCGCGGCATGTGCAACCGCCGGCGGGGGTCGCTTCGGTCATCGAAATCGCCAGCCGGCCGTTCTCGGAGATTGCTGCCTCGCTCGTTCCCTCCACCCCGCACCCCGCCGGAGTCATCCATCCCGCCGTGCCCTGGGTGCCCGCAATTCTGGCTGTAGTGTGGTTGTGTGGGACCGCTACGGTTTCGCTGCTGTGGTACCTGCGCTGGAGGCAGGTCGCCGCAGCACGGCGCAGAGCAATCCCGGTCGAGAAGGGTCGCGAGTTGAGCATCCTGCGACGGCTGGAAGGCACGACCGGGGCGCCGGCCGGCGTCGCACTGCTTCGTTCCCAGGAGACTGCGGAGCCGGGCATTTTCGGCATCTTTCGGCCGGTGCTCCTCTGGCCACAGATGCTTTCCGAACGCCTTGAGGACGAACACGTCGAGGCCATCCTGGCACATGAGCTCTCCCATGCGCGCCGTCACGACAATCTGGCCGCAGCCCTCCATATGATTGTGGAGGCTGTTTTCTGGTTCCATCCCGCGGTTTGGTGGATGGAGATCCGCATGCTGGAGGAGCGTGAACGCGCCTGCGATGAGGCGGTGATCCGCGGCGCCGCGCGGCCGGAGATTTACGCCGAAAGCCTGCTGATGACCTCCCGATTCTGTGTCGAGTCTCCGTTGTTGTGCGCGGCGGGAGTCACCGGTGCCGATCTACGAAGCCGGGTGGCCCGCATCCTGTCGGGAGCGGGCGTCCAAAGGCTGACCGCGCGAAAAAAAACGCTGCTCGGTATGGCTGCTGTGTTCGCCCTGGGTGTGCCATTCGCCTTCGGCCTGCTGCATCCGGCGCAGGCTGTTCCTGCCGCCGCTCAGGCCACTTCAACCCAGAACACGCCTGGCCCAACCGATCCTGCCGCGGCCAAGGTGCCTGAATTCGCCGTCGCCTCCATTAAGCTCGACAAATCCGGCACCAACATGGTCCGCACCATGTTCGGCCCCGATGGCTTCTCCGTCACCAACGCGCCTCTGAAGCTGCTCATCCGTGAGGCATTTGACGTGAACGACGATCAGATCGAAGGCGAACCCGCCTGGGCTGGCTCCAGCCGCTTCGACATCGATGCGAAGGTCGATCCCGCCGACGTCCCTGCACTAAAAAACCTCACCTTCGATCAGCGCAAGCAGATGGTCCGCGCCCTCCTCGAGGATCGCTTCGCCCTCAAGACGCATGAGGAGACCAAAGACCTGCCCGTCTACGTGCTGGTCATCGCGAAGGGCGGCTCAAAACTGCACGAGGCCAAACCCGGCGACACCTATCCCAACGGCCTTAAAGGACCGGACGGCAAGCCAGGCGCTGCCGGCATGATGATGTTCAACGCGGACGGCCAGCTCACCGGTCAGGGGGTTGAACTCAGCGCTCTCACTCGCATCCTTTCGCAGCAAACCGGGCACACGGTGATCGATAAGACCGGCCTGACCACGAAATACGATTTCACTCTGCAGTTGCCGGCAAGGAGAGGCCCGATACCGCCGCCGCCCCCTCCGGGCGGCGCGCCTGCGGCAGGAGGTGGCGGACCGGCAACGGGAGGCGACGACGGTACTGACGATTCCGGACCGTCGATCTTCACCGCGCTCGAAGAACAGCTCGGATTGAAACTTGAATCGCAGAAGGCGCCGCTCCCGCTGATCGTCATCGATCACATCGAGCAACCGTCGGCGAATTAGCTGGCGCAAACGGGCACCGGGGGGAGAATGGCAGGGCGGCGCTGCTCACGGACTCTTCGTCTTTTTTGCGTGCTGGTGTGTTTCGCCGCTGCCATGCGGGCCCTGGCCTCTGCGTATCACGGGCAAGTCACCTTCAACGGACTCCCTGTTCCGGGAGCGACGGTCACAGTGACGCAGGCCAACATCCGCAAGGACACTGTCACCGACGCGCAGGGAAACTACTCCTTTCCCGATCTGACCGACGGAGCCTGGGCGGTGGAGATCGAGATGACCGGCTTCGCGACGATCCGGCAGACCATTACCGTCGCGCCGAATGCGCCCGCCATGCAGTCCGCGTTACAGCTTCTGCCGCCGGGGGAGTTCCAGGCCGACCTGGAATCCGCGGCTAAGTTGTCGGCCTCGTCGCCGGCCGCAGGCGAGACCTCTTCCCAGCCTGCGACCGCCGCTACGCCGGCTCCCATGCCCGCCGCCCCGGGACCGGACGACGAGCTCCGCGAGCGCGCCGCCGAAGGCCTCCTGATCAATGGGAGTGTCAACAATTCAGCCTCTTCGCCTTTTGCCATGTTTCCCGCATTCGGCAATAACCGCTATGCGAAGGGCCTCTACTATGGCGGCATCGGCGCGATCGTTAGCAACTCGGTACTCGATGCACGGCCCTACTCCATCACCGGACTCGACACGCCCAAACCCGAGTTCAGCGACCTGACCGGCGTCGTGAATCTCGGAGGACCCCTGAAGATTCGCCACCTCGTCCAGGACGATCCAAGCTTCTTCGTCGGCTACCAGTGGACGCGCAACCACAATGACTCGACGCAATCCGCCTTCGTCCCCACGCCGGCGGAGCGAGGCGGCGATTTCTCCCAGGCCGTCAACGCGAACGGGCAGCCCGTCGTGATCTACGACCCCGCGACTGGCCAACCGTTCCAGAACAATACCATCCCAACGGCAGGCATCAGCGATCAGGCGAAAGCTCTGCTTGCCTCTTATCCGCTACCCAATCTCGCCGCCGGAACGCTGTATAACTACCAGGCGTCTCTGCTCACAGATGCGCACCAGGACTCGCTGCAGTCGCGCATCGACCAGGACCTCGGCCTCAGGAATCAGATCAACGGCAAATTCGCTCTGCAAAGCACGCGTAACAGCACTCCCAACATCTTCGACTTCGTCGACGCTACCGATCTGCTGGGGCTGAACGCCAGCTTGCAGTGGTCGCATCGGTTCGACCAGCGTGTGTTTCTTTACCCCGGCTATCAGTTCAGCCGCATGCGCACGCAGGTGACGCCCTGGTTTGAGAACCGGGAAAATGTGTCGGGCCTCGCTGGAATCACCGGGAACGATCAGGATCCCGCCGACTGGGGCCCTCCCTCGCTCACGTTTTCGAGCGGCATCGCGCAGCTTTCCGACCAGAACAGCGCCGACACCCGCAATCAAACCAGCATGCCCTCCCTCTCGATGCTGTGGATCCGCGGAGGCCACAACATTACCTTCGGTGGCGATTTCCGTCGCGAGGAATTCAACTACCGTTCGCAGCAGAACCCGCGCGGCTCCTTTGCGTTCACAGGCGCGGCCACCGCTGCAGGCCCCGGGAGCACCTCCATCAGTGGTTCCGACTTTGCCGATTTCCTGCTCGGCATTCCCGACACCAGCGCCATCGCCTATGGCAACGCCGACAAATACTTCCGCGAATCGGTCTATGACGAATATGTGACCGACGACTGGCGCATCAGCCCCGAGTTCACTCTCAACGCGGGCCTTCGCTGGGAATATGGCGCGCCCATCACTGAACTCTTTGGCCGCCTCGTCAATCTCGACATCACGCCGGGCTTCGCCGCCGCCGCGCCGGTCGTCGGCAGCGATCCGGTCGGACCCCTCACCGGCCAGCACTATCCTGCCTCGCTGGTTCGTCCCGACCGCAGCGGTATCGAGCCGCGCGTGGGCATCGCCTGGCGGCCGATCGGGGGCTCGTCCCTCGTGATACGCGCTGGCTATGGAATCTACGACAACACCGCGGTCTATCCGGGCATCGCGACGCAGATGGCGCAGCAGGCGCCGCTCTCCCGCAGCCTGAGCGTCGAAAACAGTGCCGCCTGCCCGCTCACCCTCGCGGTGGGGTTCAACACCTGCATGGCCACAACACCCGACACCTTCGCCATCGATCCCGACTTCCGCGTCGGCTATGCGCAAGACTGGCAGCTCAGCTTGCAGCGCGATCTCCCCGGTTCGTTACAAATGAATGTGACGTATCTCGGCACTGAGGGCACGCATGGCATGCAGGAGTTTCTGCCCAACACGTGGCCCGTGGGCGGCACGAACCCATGTCCCTCCTGTCCCGTCGGGTTCACCTACCTCACTTCCGGCGGCAACTTGTCGCGGGAGGCTGGCCGCGTCCAGCTGCGCCGCCGCCTGCACAGTGGGCTCGCTGTTTCTATCCAATACACGTGGTCCAAATCCATCGACGACGATTCGCTGGTCGGCGGACAAGGCCCCACTGCCTCACAGAGTGCCGCGCCCTCCGAATTTGTCTCCGTCCCGGCCAGTGCGGCGACTCCCCCCGCGAGCACCGCCCAGAACTGGCGCGACCTTCCGGGCGAACGGGGTCTCTCCACCTTCGACCAGCGCCATCTGCTCAACGTCCAGGCGCAGTACACCACCGGCATGGGCCTCAAAGGCGGCACGCTCCTGAGCGGCTGGCGCGGCGCGCTGATCAAGGAGTGGACGTTCCTCACCCAGATCACCGCCGGCAGCGGCCTACCGGAAACGCCATTCTATCTCGAAGCCGTTCCGTCGACCGGCGTCACTGGGACCATACGGCCGGACCTCACGGGTGCCCCCCTCTACGGCGGCGGCTCGGGATACTTCCTCAACAAGGCTGCTTACACCGCGCCGGCGTCGGGCGCGTGGGGCAGCGCAGGCCGCGATTCCATCATCGGTCCCAATGAATTCAGCCTGGACGCATCGATGGCTCGTACCTTCCGCCTGGGCGACAAACTCAATCTCGACGCACGCGTCGACTCTGCCAACGCCATCAACCACGTCAACTACTCTGCATGGAACGCCACCGTCACCAGTCCGCAGTTTGGGTTGCCCATCGCGGCCAACAACATGCGCAACGTGCAAACCACGTTTCGGGTGAGGTTCTAGCATGATGCGCTCGATCCCGACCCTCCTTCTCGCCACCGCCTTCGCCGCTCATGCCCAGCAAGTGGGCCAGAACGCTTCGCCCAGTGCCGCGCCCACCATGTCTGTCACGTCACAGCTGGTCATCGAAACCGTCTCCGTCAAAGATAAAAACGGAAACCCGATCGCTGGCCTCACCGCGAAGGACTTCACGCTGACCGAAAACGGCGTCCCGCAGACCATCCACTTTTGCGAGCATCAGGAGTTGCCCGTCGAAACCCCCGTTTCTCCTGCAATGCAACCCGCCGCCGCCAATCTCAAGATCTACTACCATCTGTCCTCCACGCAGATTGCCCCTGAGCCTCCTGGCAGCACTCTATACAAAAATCGCCGTCTTCTCGCCTTTTATTTCGACATGACCGCGCTGCCGCCATCCGACCAGGTACGCGCGCTTGAGGCCGCACAAAACTTCATCCGTCGCCAGATGCAACCCGACGATCTGGTTGCCATCCTTCGCTACGCCGGTGGCGGCGTGGACGTGCTCCAGGACTTCAGTGCCGACCGCACGCGTCTGCTCAGCATTCTGCAGACGATGATCGTCGGCGAGGGCCAGGCCTTCGCTGAAGAGGCCGACGATGCCAGCTCTTCTGACATCGGCGCGGCTTTTGGTCAGGACGACAGCGAGTTCAACATCTTCAACACCGATCGCCAGCTGGCCGCCCTGCAAACTGCGGCCAAAATGCTCGGGCGGCTCAGCGAGAAAAAATCCCTCGTCTATTTCGCCAGCGGGTTGCGCCTCAACGGCCTCGACAATCAGGCGCAGCTCCACGCCACCATCAACGACGCTATTCGCTCCGGTGTCTCTTTCTGGCCCATCGATGCCCGCGGTCTGGTGGCCGAAGCCCCGCTGGGCGACGCCACAAAAGGATCGCAGGGAAACGCCGGCATGTATTCCGGCACGGCCGCGCTCGCTATGACCGTGAACTTCCAACAGTCGCAGGATACGCTCTTCACCCTCGCCTCCGACACCGGTGGCAAGGCGCTGCTCGACTACAACGACCTCACCAAAGGAATCCGGCAGGCGGAGCAGTCCGTCAGCAGCTATTACATCCTCGGCTACTACACCACTGACACAAACCAGGATGGGAAATTTCGTCGTATTCGTATATCTCTCGCCTCCGACCCATCCGCCTCGCTCGATTACCGCCAGGGCTACTTTGCCGGTAAGGTATTCGCGAAATTCAATGCCGCCGACAAAGAGCGCCAGCTCGAAGACGCGCTCATGCTGAGCGATCCCATCACCGAGCTCACCATCGCCATGGAGATCGATTATTTCCAGCTCAATCGCGCTGAGTATTTCGTCCCCATCGTGGTCAAGATTCCCGGCCGTGAGTTAGCCCTCGCTCGCAAGCGCGGCGCTGAACATACGCTCATCGACTTCATCGGAGAAATCAAGGACGATTTCGGCGGGATGATGACCGTCACCAATCTCCGTGACAAAGTCGACATCCGCCTCACCGACTCGACGGCTGAAGACTTGGCCAAACGCCCAATCGAATACGACACCGGGTTTACGCTGCTGCCCGGCAACTACACGATTAAGTTTCTTGCCCGCGACGACGAGACCGGAAGGATCGGAACCTACCAGGCCAGCTTTGTGATCCCGAACCTGAACAAAGAAGCCCAGCGGCTCCCGCTCAGCTCCGTGGTGCTCAGCAACCAGCGTGTGAATCTTAAGAATGCCATTTACAACGCAGAAAAGAGCAAGGATCGGCTCGCCGAGGAATCCGTCAATCCCCTGGTCCACGACGGCGCCAAGCTCATCCCCAGCGTGACGCGCGTCTTCCGCCAGGATCAGAATCTCTACGTATATGTGCAGGCCTACGAGCAGGGCGCACCCCAGACGCAACCCCTCGTCGCCTATGTCGCGTTTTATCGTGGTCCCGCGAAGGTCTTTGAAACGCGCCCGATTCTGATCACTGAGGGTTGGGATAATCGCGTGAAGACCATGCCCCTCGCGTTCGACATTCCACTGAACAAGCTTCCTCCCGGCGCGTACGACTGCCAGGTCACCGTCCTCGATCCTTCCGGCAACAAGGCCGCCTTCTGGCAGGCCCCGGTCATGGTTCTTCGCTGACGCTGACCGCCAACGAGCTGGGAAATGGTCTTACCGCATGGACGATGACGAGACACTCCCAGGATTTTAATGACTTTATGGCGGAGGGAGAGGGATTCGAACCCCCGGTACCCTTGCGGGCACAGCGGTTTTCAAGACCGCCTGTTTCAACCACTCACACATCCCTCCGCAACTTTCATAGTACGACGAGCGCGATAGCGAGAACGGAAAGCCAGATGGCAACCTTCAGCCTGACAGTGAACCAATGGCTGAGAGAAAATCGGGGTGAGGCCTCGCGGGGTATCACCCTTTTGCTATGTGTGGACGCTACTACCGCCGATCGGACAAGCAGCGCATCACCGAAGCGTTCCGCATTGGCGTGCCTCCAACGTTCGAAATTTTGCCGGACTACAACGTCGCGCCCACCACAATGCAGCCGGTGGTGGTGGTGGATCGGGACAGCGGCGAAAGGACGATTCGACAGATGTACTGGGGGCTGGTCCCGTACTGGTGCGACGATCCGAAGAAGCTGGGCGTGAGCACGATCAATGCGAAAGCCGAGAGCCTGACGAAGAAGCCGATCTGGCGAGGGCCGTTCAACAAGCGGCGTTGCCTTGTTCCAGCCGACGGATTTTATGAGTGGGAGAAAACCGGCACGAAGAGCAAGCAGCCGTGGGCGTTTGCGCTGGAGAGCAGCGAGCCCCTGGCCTTCGCCGGGCTGTGGGAGCACTGGAAGAGTCCGGATCGCAAGCGAGAGCTGGATAGTTTCTCCATCATTACGACGGAGGCCAACGAACTGACCGCGCCGATGCACGGTCGCATGCCGGTGATCCTGATGCCGCGCGACTATGAGCGATGGCTGCGCCGCGACGATGGCGGACGGCCGCCGATCGATCTGTTGCGGCCGTTCGAATCGACATTCATGCGCGCGTGGAGGGTGGACCCGGCGGTGGGGAATGTGAAGAACAATTCGGCAGACCTGCTGGAACCGGTGCCAGCGCAGACGTTGTTCTGAGATCGAGGGCGCGCTATTGGGTGGGTTGCGCTCCCTTCAGGCCAGCTGTGATCATCGGCAGTCCGGTTGCGGGCCAATGGCTAACCTGGGCCTCGACGTTGGGAGCGAGGGCGCAGTCGGCGTTCGTCACGGGCGTCACGTCAACATTCCATCCGTCGAGCACGACGAGCGGGAGATCTCCTTTCAGGTCGGTCAGGGCAGCGTCAATCGTGACAGTGCGGCTCTCGCCGGGCGCAAGTGAAATGTAGTTATCCGAGTAGAAGACAGGGAGCACGCGATCTCCGGTGATTTTGCGGCGGAGCTGGAGATGGGCCATGAGGGCGATGGCTCGGCCGTTATTTTTGAGAGTGATTTCGAGGCCGAGGCGATCGCTTGTGTCGTGGCGGGTGATGGTTCCGTCGAGTTTGACTGTGGGCAGGAAGTTGAGCGGGGTGAGGTCGTCGCCCTGCTCGGGGTTGGGCTCCCAATAGAGGTTGCGAGAGACGATTTGCCCCTGAGCGTCACGGAGTTCGAGGTTTGCGAAGTAGAGCGGCGAGAGGTTCTGAGGCAAAGAGACGGGACCGAGGTCGATGGCGGTGTCGGCTGGACCGCTGACTGGGATGTCTTTTTCGAGGGCAGGCCGCGAGCCTCCGTAGATGGTGTAGATGGTGACGTGCGCGGTGTCATCGGAGAGGGGTGCGGGGAGGTTGTTGATGACGCGGAGATGGAAGTCGTCTTCATCCATCTGGATGTGGACCAGCTCGGAAGCGGATTTGACGGCGAACAACGAGGCGTTGGGTTCCAGATCGTAGTGGTAGAGTTGCCAGACGAAGCTGGGCTGGGCGGGATTGCTCATCCAGGTGATGACGCCGGTGGCTGGGGCGAAGAGGAGCTTGTTGCGGGCCTCGTACATGGCGCGGTAGGCCTCGTAATTCATCATCTGCGCTTTGCGGACGAAGTCGGCGAGGTTGTCGACGCGGCCGTAGCGGCCGGCGAGAACGTATGGGTAGGTGTCGCCGTGCTGGGCCCCTTTGGCGAAGTCGTGCGCGGCCCAGTCGTCGTCGATGACTTCCCAGTCCTTTTGGGGCATCATGCCGTGGATGGACTCGAGGGTGGGAACGGACATGCTGCCGGTTTCGGTTTTGAAGGGCGCGTCAAAGACGTAGAAGGCGCGTGGCTCACGCCAGTAGTAAGGACCACCGGAATGGACGCCGCGGCCGGCAGTGGAGCTGGGCTGATAGAGGCGGGCGGGGTCGAGCTCGGGAATCATTTTGCGGAGTGCGGCGTCGATTTCGGGCGGAGGGTAACCCTCGTTGCGCGCGCACCACAGGGCGATGGAGGGATGGTTGCGGAAGCGCAGGATTTTGTCGCGAACGTTGGCGAGGTAGGTCGGGAGGTCATCGGGGTTCGGACCGTCGCTTGGATTGGGCTGGAAGAACTCGTCCCAGATGAGGATGCCGTACCTGTCGCAAAGTTCGTAGAAGTCTTCGCCGGTGCTCTGGCCGACCCAGTTGCGGATCATATTCATGTTGGCGAGAGCATGCATGTGGATCTCGGCGTCGAGGCGGGCGCGGGGAATGCGCTTGAGGGCTTCGTCGAGGCCCCAGTCGCCGCCGCGGATGAAGACTTTTACGCCATTGACGGAGATGGTGAGGGCATCGACGCCGGGGGCTTCGTAGGTGATTTTGCGGATGCCAAAGAGGGTGTCGTGCGCGTCGGAATCTTTGCCGTGTTCGACGAAATGGAGGTGCAGGGTGTAGAGGTTTTGCGGGCCGTAGCCGTTGGGCCACCAGAGTTTCGGATTCGCGACGTGGAGAACAGGGTTGGATTTGGAATCGAAGGTGACAGTCTGCGTGGATTTCGCGGGGATGGTGACTCTTTGCGAAAACTGCACGAGATCGCCAGGCGCACCGCTGCCGAAGCTGCCTTCGAGGGTGCCGGACTGGGGTTTTTCCGAAGTATTTTCGAGGGCGGCTTTGACAGTGATGTCGGCGGTGTCGGTCTTCGGGAGCGGCAGGTCGGTGATCACCAGGGGATCTTCGACCAGGACGGGGCCGGAAGCGGAAAGCCAGACTTTCTGCCAGAGGCCGGTATCGCGGTCGCGAACGGCGTTGAGCCAGTCCCAACCGATGGTCGAGAGGAAAGTGGGGCCGTCGATAGCGGTGATGCCGCCGTTTTTGCCGACGCCATCGGCGATGGTGTGCTCATGGGGAATGCCGGGATGCGGCTGCGGCGAGACCTTGACCGCCAGGACCGCCGTCTCACCGGGCTTAACGAGCTTCGTGATGTCAAAGCGCCCGCGGATGAACGCGCCCTGGATAGTTCCAACCTGGGTTCCGTCGACCCACACTTCGGAAGAGAAGTTCGCCCCATCGAAATGGACCCACACCTGGCGGTGGGCGTATTCCCTCGGGACGGTGAAGACGGTGCGGTACCAGTATGAGGTTTTGTTCAGGCTCTCGGGAATGACGGTTTCGCGGTCGTTCTCGCCGTAGAGGGGTTCGGGGTAGATGCCGTCATTCACCATGCTGGTGAGCACGGTGCCGGGGACTGTCGCCGCCATCCAGCCGCTGGGCTGATAGCTCTTCGCAGAAACGGTCGCGCCGGCTTCGGGAACTTTTGCGCTGTCCTGCAGTTGCCAACCCGACGTAAGGTCCACCGGTACGGGCAATGTTTGCGCAGCGGCCACTGCCGCACCGATCAAAACCTGGGACGCTACTATCCATCCGGCGAAGACTTTGTTTCTGGTGAGCACTTTTTCCTCTTTTCCTGGCGGCAACCCAAAGACGTGAAAACTGCCCCGTCCAAGTATTCACATTCCTGCATGGAACTCAACTGATGGGCCGTTCAGACTGGTGACGAAGCTGTGACTCTATGGACATCTTCCCCCATCAGGATGAAAAACGGACGCCCAGGAATTGGCAACAAGAAGGTATCCTTAAGCGTCTGAAGAGGAATTTCTGCGGATGAGAATTGCCATCGTGACGGAGACATTTCTCCCCAAGATCGACGGAATCGTCACGATGGTGACCAAGACGGTGGAGACGCTGCAGGCGCGCGGCGACGAGGTGCTGATCTTTGCGCCGAGCGGCGGTCCGGCGGAGTTATTCGGAGCCGAGGTGGTCAGCTTGCCATCGGTACGATTCCCCTTCTATCCGGAGCTGCGGGTGGCGGCGCCGCGAGCGTCGATGCGCAAACATCTGGAGGCGTTCCGGCCGGACCTATTCCATTTGTTCGAGCCGTCGCTGCTGGGCATAGGCGGGATCTATTACGGCAAGGTGCTGCATGTGCCCATCGTGATTTCCTACCACACGAACCTTCCCGCCTATCTGCATTACTACAAACTGGGATTCTTCGAAGGCGCCACCTGGAAGCTGATGCGCGAGCGGCACCTGCGCGCGGACCTGAATCTTTGCACGTCGACGGTGATGATGGATGAGCTTCACCATCATGGCATCGACAGGCTGGCGCTATGGGAACGAGCCGTCGACGCGCAACGATTTCATCCTTCGAAATGCTCGGCCCAAATGCGGAACACTCTAAGCGCCAGAGAACCGGAGAAGCCGCTATTGCTGTATGTGGGCCGGCTCTCGGCGGAGAAAGACATCGGCACATTACGCGAGGTACTCAGGGCAATGCCGGAGGTGAGGCTGGCGATTGTGGGCGACGGTCCGGTCCGACACGAGCTGGAACGGCATTTTCGCGGGACCGCAACCTATTTCGCAGGATACCTGCGCGGCGAACCGCTGGCGGCGGCTTACGCGTCGGCCGACGTGTTTGTGATGCCGTCGAAAACAGAGACTCTGGGACTGGTGCTGATGGAGGCGATGGCGGCGGGCTGTCCCGTGGTCGCCTGCCGAGCGGGAGGGATTCCGGACGCGGTGGAAGACGGCGTGACGGGGTACCTGTTTGAGCCATCGGACCGGCACGGCCTGGTGGATACGGTGCGGCGTGCGCTGGCGAACCCGGCCGAACGCGCTACCGTGCGGGCACGCGCACGGGCCGATGTGGAGCGCCATAGCTGGGCGGGATCCACCGATCAGCTGAGGAAGTACTACGCGCAGGCCATCGAGCACCCGCGCCCCAGGGCGGAGGCAAACCACAAAGAAAACCGGGCAGGCCTGACGCGGAGAATGATCCTCGGCTCGCTGCGGAAGCTACTTCCTTGATTGCGCTGGATCCTGGGCCTGCAAATCGGCCTGCTGCCGGGGTGCGTCTCCGGTTTCCATTTTGTAAGCGCCGTAGTCGATGGTGAGAGTGGCGCGGCCGCCGAGGCGAACGTCGGTCTGGCTCTGATTATGCTCAGGGAGCCAGAATTCTCCTGTCTTGGCGTTCACATGATGAATCTTCGTTTCACGAATCCAGAAAGATGGGTTCCGCGCAGGTTCCGCCTCGATTTTCGCAACAGCGAAGTCGTCCGCATCGACCCAGATGGTGCCGCGATAGAGCAGCCGGGAGTTGGTTTTGGGCTCGACGTGAAGCACGTAGCATAGACGGCCATCGACGAACTGCTGATCCACCAGGGTGAAACTATAGTTGGCTGTAGTGGGCGCGGTTGCGGCGGGATTCTGTGCCGCTTCCCTTTCCGCTTCCAGCAGCTTTTTCAGAACGTGATCGGCCAACATCTTCGATCCCGTTTGGGACAGGATGTGGAATTGCTTGTTGACCGGCGCATCGTAGGTGGTTTCAACCACGATAGTGGCGCTCAGGTTGGCGGGAAATCCCCGGTAGGCGACGGAATAACGGCGCTGCTCGGTATAGCCTTTCAGATCTTCAGCCCGCTTCTTCTCTCCGTCGGCCAGCCTCTGCACGATCTCGTCGACGCCGAGATGGGTGGCTCCGTCGGTTGCCGCGGCACCGCTGGCATCCGACAAATTAGTAATCGCGGCGTTAACTTTTTGTGCGGGAAGAGAGGCGGGCAAAAGAAGTGCCACGGCCCAGAGACCGCTCTGGGCCAATCCAGGTATGCGAGATCCGGGGAACAAGATGTTCTATGATGCCCTGTGGCTTCAATCTCCGTCAATCGAATAGTTCGGCAAATCTTAATTTCCGAAGGCACTGCGGTACTGTAGCGTAGCAGCACGTCATATAATTGACGAATTCCATCCTTCCCCTGCGTAATTAGGGCTGCCTTCACGAAGCACCCTGGCGGGACTTCTGGCGAATCCTGTTCAGGCCACAAAACCAGAGCTGCATCCCACGATCTGTCGCATGCAATGGGATGATGGAGGCCGAGTGCATAACCAGGTGTTACTGCAGTCGCGGGGCAAGGGTTCTGTTCTTCCCTGCAGGAGCGGGGTATCTCTGCACGGTCACACCCGGCACTCGCAGGAAAGCCTTGGATTCATCAGCAAGTTTCTGGAGCAATGCAGTCTTTCGCGGCGCTGGTTTGAGGGCAAGAGAGAACAGTGCCTGCGGACCACCGGTATCGCACTTGATCTGCGCCGCGCCTACTGGACGCCGCCGCTGTGCGAACGGCTGGCGCACGAAGTGGAGTCGCGGCAGATCGAAGCATTGGGCCTGCGGCCGATGGTTTCACTCACCGATCACGACACCATCGCGGCGTGCACCCTGCTGCGGGAGGACGCGGCGTTCGAGGACACGCCAATTTCCACGGAGTGGACCGTTCCCTTCGGCAGCGCGGTGTTCCATTTCGGAGTGCACAATTTACCGCGGGAGATGGCGCAATCGTCGATGGCGGCTATGCGCGAAGCGACTGCGAGCGCGGACGAGGAGCGAATTCTCGAGTTGTTCGCGGAGCTCTGCAGCATGCCGAGTGTGCTGGTAGTTTTCAATCATCCGCTGTGGAATTTTTTCGATATCCCACGCGAACGCTTCAATTTCGAGCTGACGCGATTTCTGAAGTCCGCCAACCGATACATGCATGCTTTCGAGCTCAACGGCATGCGTGGTCACGGGGAGAATCGCGAAGTTATCAGGCTGGCGGCAGAGTGGAATCAGGTGATCATCTCGGGCGGAGACAGACATGGCTGCGAACCCAATGCGTCGCTTAATTTGACGAACGCCGCGGATTTTGCCGAATTTGTCGAGGAAGTTCGCGAAGGACGGCAGAGCACGGTTCTTATCATGCCGCAGTATGCCGAGCCTCTGGGCTGGCGCTTCTACCAGAACTTCACGCACGTAATTGGCGAATATCCGGCGCATCCGGAAGGCCGCAGGCGCTGGGACGAACGCACTTTTCATCCGGATCGCAGCGGGGAAGTAGCCCCCATGATTCGACTTTGGAAGGAAGAAGCGCCCGATTTCCTGAAGACAATCTTCGCCGCTGCGATGATGGCCGCGAACCTGCCGCTGCGCGGAATTCTCCGCAGATGGAGGGAGAGAGAGAACGAATCTCTGCCGCGGCTGGCGGCGAACTCGCCATGGATGCAACCCGGGATGAAGACGGGCGTTGGCGCAGCATTCAAAGAACGCGTACCGGAAGCCGCGCTGGAAGATTATCTGTATGCGAACGGCGAACCTGCCGCCGACTAGGACGAATCGGCAACGCGCAAATCTGAAGCTGGGTGAGGTCAGAACGCGGAGGTCTGCGATCTTTCGCGGCCAGTGGCCGGCGTATGTTGGATTAGCCGGCCAGGCCGGACAGCTCGAGTTCTTTGTGCAGGAGCGCAAAATAATCGCGGTCCGACTCATAGGCGCCGGTGTGGGGTAGCTGCTGCACCAGCGCGTTGCCTTTCTCCCAGGCTTCCCGCGCCTCATTCAGGCGATGTTCGCTCCACAGGAAGGCGCTTCTGGCGATCCAGTAATCCGCATTGTGGAGGGGCTTCCTGGCCTCCATGCGCTCCCACCACAGGCGAGCGCCCTCCGCATCGTGCTGCAGGTAGGCCTTGCCGAAAATGAACGGAGTATGCAATTCGGCGGGAATATCTGAGGCCGATTCCTGATAGACGGCCTCGGCCTCGGCCAGTGCCTGACTGGCATCGGCGATGCAGCCCCGGTCGAGATAATAGGACGCTGCCAGAAGCCGGAGATGCAGGGCCTGCTGTCCGATCGAAATCGAGGAACCGGCGCGCTGAATCGCATCTATGTCGTAATCTCGCGGGCGAAGGGGCGTAACGGTGGTGGCGGCGGCGGCGGAGAATACGCGATGCAGGTCGGCCCATGGACCGCGCGACAGCAGCTGGAAGACCCTCGCGCCGTCGGAATAGAAGCCCTTCGTCCGGAACGGAATCAGGTTGAGCGCCGCAGTCAGCAATGACAGGGTGGTGAAGAAGGAGAGTGGCAGCCAGTCCTGTTGCCACGGATGGCCGGGCGCCGCGAGAGTAATCCAGAAGGCAGCGAGCCCCGCGGCCAGGCTCACGGCCGGACCAGCCGCAACCATGCAGATGTCGCGCCAGAGGGGACGATTCGGATCGGTGGGCGCAACTGCTGTTGCGCCGCCAATGGCAAGAAAGCCGGAGAGGATGAAGCGGAACTCCCATTGGCCTTCACGCATGCGCCACTGAAACGGCCCCACAACAAAGGCACGCAGCTTCATGCCAAGCATCGTGCCTGCGACCGCATGGCCACACTCGTGGAGCGCAACCATGAGCAGCTCGAGCAGCAACAGCAGGAGCAGATCATGGAAGAATGATCTCCTGATCCAGCCCAGGCCATTCGCTTCCGCCCAGCGCCACCACCAGTTCATGCCTGCGATAAATCCGCCGGTGCCGGCGATCCAGATGGCGCGATTGACGATCGCATTAGTCCCGTCGCCGGGGAGGGGCTGCATCAACTGCTCGGCCTTGATGACATCCTGGCGGCGAAAGGCGATGATGCCGGCGAGTCCGAAGCCCAGCAGAAGGGCATCCGGATTCAGGAAGGCGGTTGCGGGCGCGGTGAGGAAGCGCCGGTCCATGTAAAGGAACAGGCAACCGAGAATTGTATTCGCCGCGCTGGCGGCAAGGCCCCATCTGCGAGCGGAGGCCTTGCCGGTCCAGAAGGACCAGCAGGCCAGCGCATAGACCACACCGAGAACCGGAAGTGCCGTGCGAATAACGGCGCTCAGGATCGTCGGCGGCAGGTGGGCGTCCGGCCAGGAACCGATATCGAGGAAGGAAAACAGCGAAGAGCGGAGAAAGACGACTGCCCCCAGAGCGAACATCCAGCACAGGAAATTTCTAACTGCGCGCATAGATCCGCCTGGTTGAGGAGACAGACACAGCGTAGCGGGGTTGTGAAGGCCGAACAATGCTACTTCGGAGGCAGGACAGACGGAAGGAATGCAGAAAGACAACACTGGGTGTTGCGCAACGAAGCGGGAGCGAGGCTAGAGTTTGGCGGCTTCGGCTTTGGCCGCCTGCAGGATGGGGAGGCTGGAATCGGCATTTTTCCACCTGGAGAGAAAATCCTGATACGCGGCATTTGCCTGGGCACGCCGGCCCTGCAGCAGGTAAGCACGAGCCAGCTGGAGGCGAGCCAGCGGCGCGATGGGCGAGGTGAGAACGACGCCCGGCCACGTACCAATCTTTTCGAACTCAGCCTGAGCATGAGGGCCATCGCCCGCCGCCAGAAAAGCGAGTCCGCGAATGTAGACCTGAAACAACCCACCGGCAACCCCGATGTCGTACGGGGTGGCGGCGTCGAGGGCCAGGATCGCGCGATGGGGATCCTTCTGCTCGAGTGCAACCGAGCCGTGAAGCGCGGGCAAATAGATGAACTGTACGAAAGTGTCGTCGGGATAGTCGTTGTTGAGCTGATCGGCGAGGGAGTTGGCCTGACTGAACGAACCAACAAGCGCGAAGGCGAGCGCGGCGCCATATTTTGTGTCGCGATCGTGAGCCAGGGCGAGGGCCGCTTCAGCATGGCGCCTGGCCGCAGCCGGATTGCCGAAAAGGGCTTCTCTCTGGGCGGCGTCCACCTCGTAATCGGCGGCGGTTTCTTTTTCACCGGCGCGACGCGCGGAATCAATGGCTCGATCAATGAACTGCTGCGCTTCGGCATCCTGTCCGTCAAAGGCAAGCGTGTCCGCGTAGTGACTGAGGAATATATC
>JASHPM010000353.1 GCA_030038115.1 Acidobacteriaceae bacterium
AGATGCCCGAATTCGTGGAAGAATGTCACCACGTCGGAGTACTGCAACAGGCCCGGATTGCCGTCCTTCGGCTCGGGAAAATTGCAGATCAGCGCCGCCTCCGGCAACTGCCGGTCACGGATGCCGGGAATCAGCGGATGCGCGGAAAACCATTTGTCCTTGCCCTCGCGTGGATGCATATCGAGGTAGAACCGGCCGGCGAGCTCAGTCCCGTCCCACACTTCCCACGCGCTCACGGAGGGATGCCACACGTCCGGATTCTCGATGCGTCGGAAACTCACCTGGAAAAGCTTCTCCGCGGTCGCCAGCACTCCGCGCTCGACGCGCACATACGGAAAATACGGCCGCACCGACTGCGAATCGAAGTCAAACGCCGACCGCCGGTACTGCTCCACCCAGTAGGCGCGGCTGGCGGCGTCAATTCCGCTGAGCCCCGGCTCCTGCGACTGCGCAAACTCCAGAATCATCGCGTACTCTTTCCCCGCGCCGCCTTTGCTCGCACTATCCAGGTCGTCAAGGAACGCCTGCATATTCGCCGCCGACTCCATCATCTGATCGGCAGTCGCCAGGTCGGCCCAGTGCGCGAAGCCCAGGATCGTCGCAACCTCCTGGCGGATGCGCAGCAGGTCCAGCAAAATCTGCCGATTCGCGGGATACGCCCGCGTGTTGTAAGCGAGGAACATCCGCCGTCGCAAATCCGCTGAGCGCGCAAATGTCATCACGGGCAGATAGTCCGGAAAATCCGTGGTCAGCGTAATCTTTCCGTCCTCTCCGGGTTGGTGCGCTTCGAGGAAGTCCGCCGGCAATCCTTCCAGTTCTGCCGTGTCGTCGATGGTGACGCTGTTGCCGCCTTCCTGCACATTGCGCCCAAAGTTGAGAGACGCAAGCGTGGCCTCATCCTGCAGCGCTTTGATCCTGGCCCGCGTCGCGTCGTCCTTGTCCACGCCCGCCAGTCGATACTGCAACAGCGTACGGTCGAGATAATGCCTGGTTGCCGGGTCCGCTCCACTCGCGTCAATTCTGTCCAGTGCCTGATACACATCCCGGTTCAGCGAAAGTTCTACGCCGGCTTGGGAGATCTTCTGTAACAGCGCCTGTGCCGTATCGCGCACTGGCTTGTCCGGATAAACGCTGTGAATCAGCCCCGTCAGCGACCCAACCGATGCGAGCTCCGCGACCGCGTCGTCATAGGCGCGCAGCGTATTCCCGGTCGTGCGCTGTCCATCGATGGCCACCAGACGCTCAATCGCCTTCCGGTGGCGGGCAAGGCGCTCCGCAACCCAGGACTCCAGCGCTTTCTCATCGACAGAGCCGGTCCCGGTTGGGTTCCAGGGGTAAACGAAGACGGATGAAACAGAATCGGAGACCGGCGCGCTCATGAAAACACCCTCTGTTGGCAGACTACCGTATCCGCCGTTACGGTTCCCACCAGCCCGAACTGTGACTAGAGTAAGTCTCAGCTGCCAGCCACTTCCTGGCCCCGTCGCAGCGAGGGATGGGCGACTTCGCGCTCTTCGTGAGACGGCGTGCGACCCTTCTGCCGGTACAGCCGAACCAGCAGCGCCATATAGTCGAACGCCACGCGCAGGCTGGCTTTGCTGGCGCCCGAATGACGCCGGCCAAAGGTGAAGGGAACTTCGACCACGGATCGCACTTCAGCGCGCGCCAGAATTTCCAGCAAAATCTTGAATCCGGACTTCTGCAACTCGATGCGTTCGATGCACGAGCGGCGCACCATGAAGAATCCCGACATAGGATCGCGCGCCCGAATACCCGCGCGCTGCACCGGCAGCGTCATCCATATCGCGGCCCGCGAAATCAGCTGGCGCACCAGCTTCCATCCGCGCATGCAGCCCCCGCATGTATACCGGCTCCCTACCACCAGATCGGCGCCGTGATCCAGTTCGGTCCACAGCTTCGGCAGCAGCTCGGGCGGATGTTGCAAATCCGCATCCATCACCGCCAGCACACGAGCATCGCTCTCCGCCCAGCCCCGCAGCACCGCTCCCGCCAGTCCGCGTTCGTTGCTTCGCACGATCAACCGGATGCGCGGATCCTCACGGGCCATCTCCGCCACAATCACGTCGATGCCGTCGCGGCTCTCATCGTCCACTACAATCACTTCATAGGCAAGTTCGTGTGGATCCAGCGCAGCCCGCACACGGCTCAGCAGAGGCCGGATATTTCTGGCTTCGCGGAGGGTAGGAATGACAAGAGCCAGAGCGGGCCGGCATGGAGCAGCCTCGCAAACGTTCGCCTTTTCTCCGCTCCGCATCCGAAACGGAGGACTCATTGTGCGAGATTCCATGCTCTCGTCGAGTGACGCGAAAACATCTTGAAAAGTTGCGTCCAATGCAAGAACTTCATCCTGCTGACACTGATCGGCGCCCTGGCGCTGCTCGTGGAAGGATATCACCCGGGTGTGGAAGATGACGCGGTTTACCTCTCCGCCATCCAGCGCCGGCTCCATCCTTCGCTCTATCCCCACGACTTCCGGCTCTTCACCATGCAGATGCAGGCCAGCGTATTCGATCGGCTCATAGCCGCCTGGGTCCGCTTCACCCACATTCCTGTCTCGGTATCCGAGATGTTCGGCCAATGTCTGGCAGCCTTCTTTCTGTTGTGGGCCTGCTGGGCGCTGGCGCGCCGCTGCTTTTCCACATCCGCCGGACAATGGGCCGGCGTCGCCCTGGTTGGCGTGCTCTTCACACTGCCTGTTGCGGGCACTGCGCTTTACATCTTCGATCAGTACCTTCACCCGCGCGCCATCGCGACTGCTTTAATCCTTTGGGCCATTCTTCTCATTTTCGATCGCCGCATCGTGCTCGCGTGCACCCTGCTCGTAGCGGCGGTCGTGGTCCATCCCATCATGGGCGTCTTCGGCCTCTCTTATTGCGCCATGCTCTGGATTGACGGCATGCGAACGCGCCGATTCGCCGAGGAACCCATCGCCACGGCCGTCGCCATGGGCATCGTCCCGGTGTGGATTTTTGAGGGATCCTCGGGCGCGTGGAAGCAGGCTCTGAACACCCGAGACTACTACTTCATCGGGCGGTGGACGTGGTACGAGTGGCTGGGCGCCATCGCACCCATCTTCATTTTGTGGGCTATCGCTCGTTATGCGCGCCGCGCGGATCGCCCCGCGATGGCGAGGCTTGCAGAATGTGCCGCGTTCTTTGCCGCGTTCCAGCTCACCGCAGCCTGCGCCGTGCTCCTCACACCGGCTCTCATCCGGCTCACTCCCATGCAGCCCATGCGTTACCTGCATCTGGTCTACATTCTCATGGCGCTGCTCGGCGGCGGCCTGATCGGAGAAAAGCTGCTGCGCGGCCACGTTTGGCGCTGGGTCGCGCTGTTTCTGCCGCTGGCTCTGGGCATGTTCATCGCGCAGCGATCGCTGTTTGCGGGCACCGAGCACATTGAGCTGCCCGGCCTCGCGTCGCATAATCCCTGGCTGCGCGCCTTTGCATGGGTGCGCACCAATACGCCCGTCGATGCTTACTTCGCACTCGATCCGTACTACATGCAGCTTCCGGACGAGGATTATCACAGCTTTCGCGCCCTGGCCCAGCGCAGCGAGCTCGCCGACGCAGTCAAGGATGCAGCTGTCGCCACGCAGGTTCCGGACCTCGCGCCGCTCTGGCAGCAGCAGACTGAAGCCGCGGCGGGCTGGCGGCACTTTCAAAAGCAGGACTTTCTGCGCCTGCAGCAACAATTCGGCGTCGACTGGATTATCGTGCAGGGACCTGGCGTTGCCGGCCTGGAATGCCCCTACAAAAATGAAGCCGTCGCCGTCTGCCGGTTGTAAATTGTAGCGTTGTCGGTTACAGAATTTTCTTCCCAAATGCCGACGAGATCAGTTCCACCGCAAGATCGGCCGTGCGGTTATGCTCGTCGATCACCGGATTCACCTCGACCACTTCGAGCGACAGCATGCGGCCATGATCCGCGATGATCTCCATCGCCAGGTGGGCCTCGCGATAGGTCGCTCCGCCCCGCACCGGTGTTCCCACGCCCGGCGCGTCCTCGGGATCGATCCAGTCCATGTCCAGCGACACGTGATAGCCCGCCGTTCCGCGTCCCGCCGCGCGCAGCGCCTCCTCCATCACCGACCGCATCCCCCGCTCGTCGATATCGCGCATCGTGTAGACTTCGCTGACCCCCGCGCGTCGGATGTTCTCCTTCTCCGCGGGATCGATATCGCGAACCCCGATCAGCACTGCATTCTCAGGCTGTACCTTGGGCGCGAATCCCAGAATATTTGCCAGCGGCTCCGGCTCAAGTCCCAGCAGCGCGGCGAACGGCATACCGTGCACATTGCCGCTCGGCGAACTCGCCGGCGTATTCATGTCCGCATGCGCGTCAATCCAGATCAGGCCGATCTTCTGGTTCTGCCTCCGGTAGAACTCCGCCACGCCCGACACGCTGCCCGCCGCCACCGAATGATCGCCGCCCAGAATCACCGGCGTCATGCCTTCTGTCAGCGACTTCACCACCATCTCGGCCGTGCGCGTACAGGTATCGGTGATCTCTTTCAGATACCGGGCGCTCTGATGGCCCGACCGCTTCGTCTCTGCGATGGCCACGCTGATGTTGCCGCCGTCACGCACCTCGTGCCCCAGCGCCTCCAGTCGCGCCTCGAGTCCGGCCACGCGCACCGCGGACGGCCCCATGTCCACGCCGCGTCGCGATGCGCCCAGGTCGAGCGGCACGCCGATCACTCTGATCTTGCGCGGCGGCAGCGTCTGCACGCCGCCGTAGACCGGCACTTTGGAAATTGCAGCGCCAGGCGCCGAGGTCTCATCCACTCTTGGCATAGCATCACGGGTAGATGCGATTCAGCGTCCGGGCAAAGGGAATCGTCTCCCGCACATGATCGAGGGCGCAGATCCATGCCACCGCGCGCTCGATGCCCATGCCAAAGCCCGAATGCGGAACCGAACCGTACCGCCGCAGATCGAGATACCACTTGAAGGCATCGATTGGCAACTGGTGCTCCTCGATCCGCTTCTTCAGCAGGCCGTAGGAATGAATACGCTGTGAGCCGCCAATCACCTCGCCGTAGCCTTCCGGCGCCAGCACATCCACGCACAATGCGTACTTCGCATCGTCGGGGTCCGGCTCCATATAAAACGCCTTCACCGCTGCCGGGTAGCGATGCACCATCACGGGCCTGTCGAACTGCGATGAGATGTACGTCTCATCCGGCGAGCCGAAATCGTTGCCGTACTCGAACGGCTGCTCCAGCACGCCCTTCGCGTGCGCATCATTGAGCATCTTCACGGCTTCGTCGTAGCGCAGTCGCGGGAAAGGCGGCCGGATCGTTTCGAGCTTCGTGGTGTCGCGGCCAATGGTCTTCAACTCAGCCGCGCGCCGGGTCAGCACGCGATCCACGATAAAGCTGATGAAGTTCTCAGCCAGACCCATCAGATCGTCGAGCGTTGCAAATGCCCACTCCGGTTCGACCATCCAGAACTCCGTCAGATGCCGCCGCGTCTTCGACTTTTCCGCGCGAAAGGTCGGCCCAAACGAGTAGACCTTGCCCAGCGCCAGCGCCGTGCTCTCGATATAAAGCTGCCCGCTTTGCGTCAGATACGCCTGGTCGCCGAAGTACTCCACGGGGAAAAGCGTGCTCGTCCCTTCGCAGGCCGCCGGCGTCAGGATCGGCGGATCGGTCAGCACAAATCCGTTCTCGTCGAGATAATCGCGCGCCGCCTTGATGATCTCCGCACGAATGCGCAGGATCGCAGCCTGACGCGGCGTTCGCACCCAGAGATGCCGGTGCTCCATCAGAAAATCGGTGCCGTGCTCCTTCAGGGAAATCGGAAAGGGATCGTCTTCCGGCACCCGCTGCACAACGCTAACGTTTTCCACGTCTAATTCGTAACCGCCGGGAGCACGTTTGTCGGCGCGCACCTTGCCCGTAACCACCACAGACGATTCCTGCGTAAGCCCCTTGACCGTTTCAAAGACTTCCGGCGTCACCGCGGCTTTCGGCACTATCCCCTGAATCGTCCCGCTGCCGTCGCGGAAGATGGGAAACAGCAGCTTCCCGCTTTCGCGCAGGTTGTAAAGCCACCCGTGCAGCGTCACCGTCTGCCCTTCGTGCTCACCGATATGAGCGATCGTGGAAAGAGGGGCTCGTGTCGCTGTTTCCGTTACAGTTTCCGCACTGTTTTCCGACATAATCTTCGTGAGCCTCTGCTACCGCTTACCTGCCGCGTCCATCATCTCGAAAGCCCGCTTTGCTTTTTCCCCAACCGCCTCGACGGAGTCCCCCAGCGTGTAGTGAATCTCCAGCACCCCGGCGGGCGTTTGCGGCGCGGCTTTAAGCTCGCCGAGCGTCTCGTTCCAGTCAATGGTCCCGTCGCCAGGCCACAGATGCGCGTCTTTATCGCCGTTGTTGTCGTGCAGATGCGTGGAGCGAACATGCGCGCTCAGCACAGACAGAGCCGAAGCCACGCCATCCCCAAGATGGGCATGACCCACATCGAGGCAGACGCCGATGTCGCGAAAATGACCGGCCTTGAGGATCTCCACAAGATGGGCGGGCCGCGCCACATCCCCCTGCAGATTCTCGACCAGCAGCCTGACGCCCAGCGGACCGGCAAAAGCATGCAGATGCTCGAGCGCCGTGATGGAATGCTCGAGTTCGCGCGGTCCCCACATGTCTTCGCGCTCACCCAGATGGAGAATCAGGAACCGGAAGCGGATTTGCTCGGCAACCTCGAGCGCCCGCTTGATCTCGTCCATCGCCTCGATGCGGCGGCTCTTTTCGGAGTGAATCACGTTTACCACCGGTGCGCCGCCCCGCCCCATTTCCAGATCGGAATAGAGCGGCGCGTGCATCGAGAACGCCTCGGCGGAATTGTCGCTGAACCACTCCTCCAGTTCGCGCACATGCGGACGGCTCGTGTAGTCGAAGTGCTGGCGCGCGGCAAACAGCTCCACGCCCTGCGCTCCGGCGCGGGCAAAAACATCCAGCAGCCCAGGGTGCAGCCGATGGTTGAGAAAAACGTGCGAAGAGATGGCCTTTAGCATGGAGGAGAACCGGGAATTGACTACGCTCCTATCTTCTCATCCCGCATGTGCCGTCCGGCCATGCGCTCCCGCACGACCCGGCAACGCCTGCTCCGGCTACTCCGCGGCCGCTTCTTCGCCCTTCACCGTCACGCTGATGTGCGCCGTCACCTCACGATGTAGCCTCACAGGAACATGAAACTCCCCGGTCGACTTCAGCGGTTCGTCCAGCTGCACCTTGCGTCGATCGATGTTGAAGCCCTTCGCGGCCAGCCCCTGCGCGATGTCGGACGACGTCACCGATCCGAAGAGATGGTCCTCTTCGCCGACCTTGCGCTCGAAGACCAGCGCCACGGTGTTCAGTTGCGTTACCAGCTGCTCCGCCTCCGCCTTCTCCTTCGCGGAACGCCGCACGGCCGCTGCCTTCATCTGCTCGATGACAGCTTTGTTGGCCGGCGTGGCCTCCATAGCGAGCTGCTTCGGCAGCAGATAGTTGCGGCCATAGCCGTCGGCGACCTTCACCACATCGCCGCGGTGGCCGAGATTCGATACATCTTCTCTGAGAATTACTTCCATTGCACAATCTCCTGATAAAGAGCACGAAGCTCACGGCGCGGAGCTGGTCGAAGAACCGGAACTCGCATCCCACGCTCGCCCTGCCCGTGGAAAACCTAGAACCTTGCCGCGAATGGCAGCAAAGCAATATTGCGCGCCTGCTTGATCGCCTTGCTCAGCCGCCGCTGGTGCGTGGTGCACACGCCGGTCAGCCGCCGCGGCACGATCTTGCCGCGCTCAGCCACAAATCCCTGCAGCAGCCGCACATCGCGATACGAGATGGCGTCAATCTTCTCCGTGCAGAACTTGCAGACCTTCTTGCGGCGGAAAAATTTCCGTCCGCCGGGACCGCCCGGTCCGCCGGGACCGCGCCCGCCAGGTCCGCCCGGACCCGAGGGACGTCCAGCCGGCGCTTCCGGCCTTGAGGGTGTTGTCGTTGCTTCGTCAGCCATATTCATTCCTCCGGCTGGCGGCCGCTTCGGGTGCCAGCCAAAATCGAAAATCCTGAAGTGAACCGAACGCTGTTAGGCGCTCGCCGAAGTTGCCGTTTCGGTCGCTGCAGTCGCCGGAGCAGGTGCCGGTTCCGCCGCCTCGACCGGAGCGGGAGCAGGCGCGATCGCGCTCAGTTTCTTGCGCGTTGCCCGAATCGCCCGGACCTTGGCGAGGCGCTTCTCCTCCTCGTCCATCCGCACCGTGATGAATTTAATCACTGGCTCGGAGACGCGCAGCCTCCGCTCCAGCTCCGCGATCAGCACGCCATCGGCATCGATGGTCAGCAGCACGTAGTTGCCGTCGTTGAATTTCCGCACCGTGTATGCCAGCTTTCGTTTCCCCAGCTTCTCCGTCGAGCGGATCGCGCCGCCGCCGCCCGTCACCGTCTGTTCCAGGCCGGCGATCAGCTTATCCACGTCCTCGTCGGCCACATCGGGCCGCACGATAAACATCACTTCATAGAAACGTTGCATCGTTTGCTTCTCTTCCTTCCGGGCCACAGGCTCCGGCAACAGAAATTCGCTTCCTTCCGTCTTTACTTCTCCGCCGAGCCGTCTCCGGAATCCTCCGGCTCCCTGCGGTTGAACTCATTCATGGCGGCGGCGATTCCCTTTGCCACCACCGTTTCTACTGCCCGCGCGACGCGATCCAGCACCGGGTCGATCGCCGTCAGATCCCGCTTGCTCATCGGCGTCAGCAAATAATCCTTGCCGCGCCGAAAAGCTTCTTCCTGTACTCCCGGTTCGTTTCCCACTCCAATCCGGATCCGCCACCACTCGTCCGTGCCCAAGCCTCCGGAGACCGAACCCGCTCCGTTATGCCCCGCCGGACTGCCCCGCTCACGCACCTGCAGCCTGCCCAGCGGCAAATCCAGTTCGTCGTACACCACCAGCAGGTTTCCCGGCAGATCGAGGTCGAGTTCGTCAACCAGATCGCCCACCGAGAGCCCGCTCAGGTTCATAAACGTCTCAGGCTTCGCCAGGATCACCTCCCGGCCTGCCATTCGAACCTTCGCTGTGAGCGCGCGGCAGCGGCGGTTCACCACCTCCACGTTGTGCTCACCAGCGATGCGGTCAATCGCTAAAAAACCGGCATTGTGCGGCGTGAACTGGTACTCGATTCCCGGATTCCCGAGACCCACCACCAGAAACGCGCCATCCTCCACTTACTTCTTGCCGCCCTTTTCGGTCTTTTCGGCGGCCGGTGCTGCGGCAGGAGCCGCGCCTTCCGCGGTCTCCTGCTTGCCTTTCTTGAGCACTTCCGGCTCCGCAGGCGCCTCGGTTGCAGCCGCAGCCTCGGCCTCCGGCGTTGGAGCCACTTCTTCCTTCACCGACGTGATGTGAGCAATCGGCGTATCTTCAGGCGTCAGGAACTTCAGCTTCCCGGCGTGCGGCAGATCGGAGACCCGCAACACTGTCCCGAAGACGAGATTCGTAATGTCCAGAGGTATGTTGGCCGGAATGTCGCCCGGCAGGCACTCGATCTCCACCTCGCGCAGCGTCTGGTCGAGAATGCCGCCCTGCGTTTTCACGCCCTCGGCCACGCCCACCAGCTGGATCGGCACTTCCACGCGGACCGCCTTATCCAGGGTGATGCGCTTGAAGTCGATGTGGATCAGCTTGCCCTTGATCGGTTCGTACTGCCAGTCCACAATCATCACCTTCGCTGTCGAGCCGGAAACCTCCAGATCGAAAATCGTGTTGTGGCCGGTTTCGGAATGCAGAATTCGCTGGATCTGCTTCGGGTCAACTTCGACAGCAACCGCCGGCTCGGCCGCTCCATATACCACGGCGGGCACTTTGCCTTTTGCGCGGACGCGGCGGGCTGCATTCTTGTTGAACTTGCCCTCGCGGGGCACTGCGTTGACGATTTCCTGAGTAATCATGAGTTTTCCCTTCGGGCACGGAACTTCAGCTGTCAGCCATTAGCTTTTAGCCGTTAGCTTCTGCTGTGTTGTCCGCTCCCTTCTGTACGGCGCACCTTGCGTTGCCGCCATCTGTGGTTGTGCAATCTCTCTGGCTGGTAGCTAACAGCTAATAGCCACAGCTGCTTTTTCAATTGAACAGCGAGCTGACGCTGGTCTCCATATGGATGCTCAGGATGGCCGCGCCCAGCAGGCCCGCCACCGAAAGTACTTTGATCTTTCCCGACTCCTTAAGCCACTTTGCTTCGTCCCTCAGCGGGATCGAATCCGTAACCACAAGCTGCTCCAGACGCGAATCGGCGATGCGCTGTACGGCTTCGCCGGAAAGCACCGGATGCGAAGCGCCGGCATACACGCGCGTCGCGCCCTTTTCCAGCAGCGTATCGACTGTTTTCACCAGCGTCCCTGCGGTATCGATGATGTCGTCGACGATGAGGCACGTCCGTCCTCGCACGTCGCCGATCACGTTCATCACCTCCGTGACGTTGATGTCGGGGCGGCGCTTGTCGACGATGGCCATCGGCACGCCCAGCTTGGTCGCGATGAAACGCGCGCGCTCCACACCGCCAGGATCCGGTGAAACCACGGTCAGATCGGGCAGATTCAGTTCCCGGATGTACCCGATCATGACCGGGCTCGCAAACAGATGATCGACCGGTATGTTGAAGAAGCCCTGAATCTGCGCCGCGTGCAAATCCATAAACAGCGCGCGATGTGCGCCGGCGGTCGTCATCAGATCGGCAACCAGCTTCGACGAGATCGCCACGCGTGGGCGGTCCTTGCGATCCTGCCGCGCATATCCGTAATACGGAACCACTACCGTGATCCTTCCCGCCGAGGCGCGCTTGAGAGCGTCGATCATAATGAGCAGCTCCATCAGGTGCAGATCCACCGGCCAGCAGGTTGGTTGCACCACAAAGACGTCGGCGCCGCGTACGTTTTCCAGCAGTTGGAAATAAACTTCACCATCGGCGAAGCGCTGCATGCGGGTCTCGCCCAGCGTCACGCCGATATGCTTGCAAATGTCCTCCGCCAGCTCGCGATTCGCTGTGCCGGAAAAAACCTTGAAGCGCCGGTCTTCATTCGATACGCGCGAACGCCGCGCCTGCGGCTTCGCTTTTGAGCTTCCGTCTGCCTGAGCCCCCGCCAGATTCGGCGTGGCCACTCCCACTGCTTCAATCGTGTCCGTCTTCACAAGATCCTCCCTGCTGGTTTGCATGGCATCCTGTTACAGCTGCGGCGATATCACTGCCGGGCCCACTCAAACTCTGGCTGGGCGACCAGGATTCGAACCTGGACAAAGTGCTCCAAAGGCACTTGACCTACCATTAGTCGATCGCCCAATAACAAAACCCCTTACGAATCCTGCTCTCGACCTCTGGGTTCCCGGTCCGGCCCGTCTTTGGCCGGACTGGGCAGAAAGGCACTTGACCTGCCACTAGTCGATCGTCCAGTAACAAAACCGTTATGAATCCCGCTCTCAATCGCTTTGTCGTTAGCCGTGTTTTCGCTGACCGCTTTTTCGCTGACCGCCCCTTCGCTGACCGGTTTTCCGCTAACCGCTTACTAGCTGCGCCCAGTATTCTTCGCGCGGCAGAGTCTTCGTCCGCAGCGCTCGAATCCCAGCCTCGTTGAGCCGCCCCTCCGCCGCCGCCGCTGCGGCCGCCGTTCCGTACAGCCCGAACAGGGCTGATCCGGAGCCGGAGAGCGCCGCGTAAAACGCCGCTTCCCCAGGATTTCCAGAGCCCGCAAGTGTGCGCTTGATCTTTCCGAGAGAGGGATACTGCCGGAAGACGACCTCTTCGAAGTCGTTTTCGATCCCGGTTCGGACAAGCGCAAGAAGCGGATTCTGCTCCATCTTCCCGGCCAGGTCTTCGCTCGTCGCGGAGACACCGGAGGAGTGCGCGCCAACCCCGGCGGACAATCCCTCCGGAGGCCTCGGACCAAACGCCGAGGCGAGAGCTCGACTCAACGTAGTTAGTTTATCGGAGCCATCCAGGCCGGTCAATTCCCGATCGCCCGCCGCACCTGTGCCCCGTAACCTGCTCCCTGCAACCTGCAGTGCGTCCCAGTCCCGATACGCTTGCGGCGTCGAAACCCCCAGCTCCGGAAGCGCCAGCACGCATTCGGTCGGCGGAAAATCCGGCAGGGCCGACACCTGCTCGCCGCGCCCCACTCCCAGCACTGCCCCGCCGACGAGAAACAGCGGCACATCGGACCCCACTTCTCCTGCAATCCGTAGCCTTTCCGGTTCCGGCAGCGCCGCAACCCCGGCCTTCCCCAGTTCACGTTCCAGTCCAATCAGCGCCGCGACGGCGTTCGCCGATCCCGCGCCAATCCCGCCCTGCACCGGCAGGCGCTTCTCAATATAGATCTGAACCTCGGCATGCGTCCCCAGCGCACCCAGCGCCCGTTCCACCATCTTCCACGCCGTATTGCGTGCATCCGGGGGAACACGTTCGTCGCTGCTCGTGATCCGGATGCTCGTCTGCATGGCCCGTCGCGCTTCGACCGTCACGAGATCGTGCGCGGCGAGCGTCTGATAACACGTCGTCAGCGCGTGGAATCCGTCCGGACGCGGCGGCCCAATAGCCAGCCCCAGGTTAATTTTGCAGAATGACCGAACGGTCGTCGCCATCGCTACGATTGTAGGGGAGCGGATTCAGGACCGGCCCGCGCGACCGGCAGGGAGGCCGCTCCAGGCCATGCGGTGGAAGAGAACATCGACCGCCTTTGGGGTGATCGGCTGGTTGCTGCGTATCCACCAATCCATCAGCGAGAACACAGAACCGGCGAGAGCATGAGCCGTGGCGCGTAGCTCAGCCGCCGGTGCCTCAACCCCGGCCAGCCTGAGCCGCTCTTCGATCGACCGCGCGAAATAACCAACGCCGAGCTCGCGCACATCATGACCCTTCCCCGAAGCGTCAATGGCAGCGCGAACGCCCGGCACATCGGCGAGATGGGAAAAGAATTCTTCGACCGGTGCGAGGCGGGTGGGCGGCGCGTTGCGTCGCGTCAGAAGTCCGCTCATCAGCTCGAGGAAATCTTCAACGTCGGAGAGAAAAAGGTCGCCCTTGTCGCGGTAGTGGGAGTAAAAGGTGCTGCGGCTGACTCCGGCGCGGTCGAGAACCTGCTGAACGGTGATGCAGTCGAAGGGCTGTTCCTGCATGAGCGCGATGAGGGCATCGCCCAGCGCATCACGGGAACGAAGGACGCGGGCGTCCGGCCTTTGCGCAGGAACTGCGAGACGGCCGGCGGAGTCGGCGGGCGGCTTTCCAGAGGCTTTTCCGGACATTGGCACCTGTCTTGTCTGGTATCGCGAACCCGCGCGTGACCTCGCGAAGGTTTCTCCTTACAGTATGCCCATGACAGACAATCGCAAGGCGGCCTGGGCTCTGATCGTGGGATCGGTAGGCGGAATGGTGACGATGGCCATCCATCCGGTTGCAGGCGGAAAGCTTTCTCCAGTTCAAATCGAGCACCTCGCGACGCTCTCGGGAGTCGCCCATGGGTTGGCGCTGGTCAGCGTGTTGCTCCTGTTCCTGGGAACCTGTGGCCTCACACGCGTCCTCGCCGCCCCGGACCGCCTCGCATTTTCTGCGCTCGTCACCTATGGCTTTGCAGCGGTCGCCATCATGATCGCGGCCTCGGTCAGCGGGTGGATCGTGCCCGACATCATGCGCCAGATGGCGCGCGACGTGGCCACCGACAGCGCCAGCCAGGCCGACTGGCGGATCGCCATCGCAGCCATCTTCCAGATCAACCAGGTCATGGCGCGCATCTATGCGGTCGCCGCCGCCCTCGCCATCGCTCTCTGGTCTGCCCGTTGTTTGCGCAGCCGGCAGCTCTCGCGCGGCATCGCGGCCTATCGCTGCGTCACCGCGCCGCTGGTCGGCCTCCTCATCTTCGCCGGCCACCTGCGCCTGGACGTCCACGGCATGGCCGCCGTCCTGCTGACCGAAGTTGTGTGGTTTGTCGGTATGGGGGTCGGTCTCTGGAAATCCGACGCTATCCCCACAGACCCGCCTGGCTCTTCGTAGCTGCCCGCTGGGGGCTGACTGCTGACCGCTGGCGGCTGGCAGCTGCCTTAAAGGATGTACCGCGACAAATCCTGATTCTTCACAATGTCCGCCACCATCTGTCGCACATATTCAGGGTCGATCACCATCACCCGCTCCGTCCCGTTTGCCGTCTCGCGCTCGATCACCGGCAGTGGCGCCTTCGTTCCCTCGCCCACCGCGGCTAACTCCACCACCGTTCCCTGGTTTTTCTGCTCGTCCTTCACCTGCGTCCGTGTCAGATCGGGCGCGAGGAAGCTGATCTCATCCAGCACTTTTTCCATGATGGTGTGCAAACGCCGCGCTCCGATGTTCTCCGTGCCCTCATTCACTTTGAACGCAAACTGCGCCATCTCCTCGATCGCCTCCGGCGTGAACTCCAGCTTCAGGCCCTCCGTCTCCAGCAACGCCGTGTACTGCCGTACCAGCGATGACTTCGGCTCCGTCAGAATCCGCACGAAATCCTCCACCGTCAGCGACTGCAGCTCCACGCGGATCGGGAACCGCCCCTGCAGTTCCGGGATCAGATCGCTGGGTTTCGAGACATGAAACGCGCCCGCCGCGATGAACAGGATGAAATCCGTTCGCACCATCCCGTAGCGCGTGTTCACCGTCGTCCCCTCCACAATCGGCAGAATGTCCCGCTGCACGCCTTCGCGCGAAACATCGGGCCCGTGACCACCTTCGCGCCCCGCAATCTTGTCGATCTCGTCGAGGAAGACAATGCCCGAACTTTCCACCCGCTCCACCGCCAGCCGCGTCACCTGATCCATATCGATCAGCCGGCCTTCTTCCTCCTGTACCAGATACTCGAACGCATCCGACACTTTCATCTTCCGTTTGCGCGTCCGCTGCCCGAAGATATTCGGCAGCATGTCCTTCAGGTTGACGTCCATCTCCTCCACGCCCTGGTTGGAGATGATCTCGAAGGACGGCGTATTCCTCTCGCGCACATCGATCTCCACCATGCGGTCGTCCAGCTTACCTTCGCGGAACTGCTGTCGCAGCTTTTCCCGCGTGCGATGGTGCGAATCGCCGCCAGGCGCCGGCAGCGTAATCGTGTTGCCGTCGATCGTCGCTGAGCTCCCGGCCGCTGGCTGCGCCGGGGCGTTCGCTGGAGGCGGCAACAATACATCCAGCAGCCGCTCCTCCGCATTCATCTCCGCGCGGTCCGCCACTTCCTCCAGTTTCTCTTCGCGCACCATGTCGATGGCGATTTCCACCAGGTCGCGCACGATAGAGTCCACGTCGCGCCCGACATAGCCAACCTCGGTGAACTTTGAAGCCTCGATTTTCAGGAACGGTGAATTGGTCAGCTTGGCCAGCCGTCGCGCAATCTCCGTCTTACCCACGCCCGTCGGCCCAATCATGATGATGTTCTTGGGCATGATCTCGTCGGCGAGATCGGGCGTTAGTTTTTGCCGCCGCATGCGGTTACGCAGCGCGATCGCCACTGCGCGCTTCGCCGCCTTCTGCCCCACGACGTACTTATCCAGCTCGCTGACAATCTCCCGCGGCGTCAGCTCATCAAGCGACAGCTCCTGGTCTTCCGCCGTTCCCGGTAAATATATCGCCATAGTTCGCTCTGTTCCTGCTCCCGGCTTCGCTCGCAGCTACCGGCTACCAGTTGCACCATGCAGTTCTTCGATCGTGATCTTGTCATTCGTGTAAATACAGATTTGCCCGGCAATCCTCAGCGCCTTTTCCGCAATCTCGCGCGCGCCCAGCCCGGTGTTCTCCAGCAGCGCCCGTGCCGCGGCCAGCGCGTATGATCCGCCGCTGCCGATCGCCGCAATTCCCTCGTCCGGCTCAATCACATCGCCCGAACCGCTGATCAGAAACGTCTGGCTCAGATCCGACACCACCAGCAGCGCCTCCAGGCTGCGCAGCATCTTGTCTGTGCGCCAATCCTTGGCCAGTTCCACCGCCGACCGCCCCAGGTTCCCGGCATATTGCTCGAGCTTCGTCTCGAATCGGCTGAACAGAGAGAACGCATCCGCCGTCGATCCCGCAAACCCTGCCAGAATTTTGTCCTGATACAGCCGGCGAATCTTCTTCGCCGTGTGTTTGAAGACCGCCTCGCCCATCGTGACCTGCCCGTCGGCGGCCATTACCACGTCGCTGCCCCGCCGCACACAAATCACTGTGGTCGAACGAACCCCGGCCCCCCGCGTCGACCCTCCGGCGCATTCTACGGCCCGCCTTTTCACCCTGCGCCCGGAACCTTCCGCACTGACGGAAAAACGACCGCCCGAAGCGGCCGTTCCTGAAAACCTGCGATTCGACATGTCTCCAGCGAGTATAGCGCAGCCCAACGTAACCGCCTTGGCTCAAAAACCGTCGAACCTGGATCGCAAATCGGCCAATCTGAGCTATCCTGCAACTGTCGAAGCGTCGTTTCTCTTCCTCTTACGGAGCAATCGGATGTTCGGCCTCTCACTGCGCGATCCCCACGTGTACGGGACGATTGCAGCTGCGGTCGCCTGCATAGGCGCCGCGATCACCTGGCTCGTCCTGCGCCGCCGGCCCAGCGCCGAGGAGATCGAGCGCGAGCGTCGCGCCCAACTCGTCCGCTCCGGACGCATCATCGACGGCACCATCCTCGACATCTCCGAGCTCGAGACTCCCGCCGAACCGGAACGTCCACGCGAGATTCACTTCCTTCTTTATAAATATGAGATCGGCGGCGTAGCCTACGAGTGCTCCCAGGAGGTCACCGCTCTCCGCGACTACGTGAATCCCTCCGAGCTGCGCCTCGGCTTCCCCTGCTCCGTGCGATACGACATTCACCGCCCCGAGAACAGCATCGTGGTGGCCGAGAACTGGAGCGGCCTGCGCACCACCGCCGACTCAGTGCCCACCCGCCCCGTGCCCAAACACCGCAAGCCCCAAGCCTCCTCTCCGGCGCAGCAGACTCCTTCCGCTCCGCCGGGATAAACTGAATTCGTATGCATGTTCATGGCGCCAATACCGCGTCCATGCAGCGGGTGCTGCGCCTCTCCCTCATCGCCACTATCGCCTATGTCGTCCTCACCCTCCTTGCCGGACTGCGCGCCCACTCCCTCGCCCTCGTCTCCGAAGCCGGGCACAATGCCTCCGACGCGCTCGCCATCGTGCTTTCCTTCGTCGCCGTCTGGTTCCAGACCCGTCCCGCCACCGACCGGAAGACCTTCGGCTACCAGCGGGCCGGCGTCCTCGCCGCATTCCTGAATGCCCTCACGCTGATTCTCATCTCCGGCTGGATCGCTCTCGAAGCTTTCCATCGCTTCAGCCGCCCCATGCCCGTTGAGCCGCGCATCATGATGTTCGTCGCCGCCGCTGGAGTCGTGATGAACGGTCTTGTCGCCGCCATGTTGTGGCGCGTCAGCCACGACGTCAACATCCGCAGCGTTTTTATCCACATGCTCGGAGATACCCTCTCCACGGCCGCCGTCATTGCCGGTGGCCTCGCCATCCTGCTCACCGGCCGCACCTGGATCGATCCGGCGCTTTCCCTGGCCATCGCCGCGCTTATCCTGTGGTCGTCGTTGTCTATCGTGCGCGAGACCCTCAACATCCTTCTCGAAGGCACGCCCCGCGGCATCTCCCTCGTCGAAATACGCAGCACCCTGGCCGCCATCGACGGCGTCGAAGACGTCCACGACCTCCATGTCTGGAGCCTGGGTTCGAACCTGCACGCGCTCTCCAGTCACATCACGATTGCCGACATTCCGCCATCGGAGAGCAACCTGATTCTCGATCGCATCAATACCGTGCTGCGTGAGCGCTTTCGCATTCATCACACAACCCTGCAGTTCGAGCACGTGGTATGCGAAGTCGCGCACGGCTGCCTCGTTTCCATCGAAGAAGCCCAGGTCCATCATCACTACCACGGGCACACCCACTGACTCGCCCGATGCGGGCCGTGACGGCCGCTTCGTTCCAGCTGCGCTCACTCGATCTCTTGTTTCAGTTTCCGTCAGGCCGCCGGTTGTCCCGCCTGTTGCGCCAGCGTCCGCGAGGGCAGAAAGACTCGGATGCAGGCCCCGGGCAGTTTGGGATCGGAGCTTCTGGCCAGGGTGATCGCGCCTCCATGCTTCTGCACGATACCCATGCTCACCCAGAGTCCCAGCCCCGTGCCGTCGGCGCCCTTCGTGGTGAAGAACGGCTGGAACAGCTTCTTCGCCGCATCCGCTGAAATGCCCGGACCGCTGTCCGCAATCTCGATGACCGCCCCGCTCCCATGCAGTTCCCCGGCCTCCGCATGATCCACCCGGATGCGGATATGTCCCTTCGGCCCGGCCGCCTCGATAGCGTTCGCAATCAGGTTGGTGAAAACCTGCCGCAGCTCGGCGGGAAATCCTTCCACCGTCAGCTTCCCGGTGATCTTCGTTTCTGTCCGGATTCCCTGGTGCTGGAGTCGCCGATCCAGCAACAGGAGCACTCCTTCGATCAGTTCCTGCAGGTCGATCTGGATCGGTGCTTTCGGCTCGCGATACAGACTCAGCATGGTGCGGCTGATTTGCATGGTCCGCCCCAGTTCCTGCTGCGCCAGCTTTAGAAACTCAGCCCGCTTCTCCCCATCGCTCTCCTGCTCCAGCAGGAAATGCAGATTTGCCACCGAGTCCAGCGGATTGTGAATCTCGTGCGCGATGCTCGCCGCCAGCCGTCCGGCTACCGCCAGTTTCTCCGATGTCACCAGCGCGGACTGGATGCGCCGCTCCTCTGTCACGTCCCGAAACACCAGAACCACCCCGATCATCGTCCCCGCGCCGCTCATGATCGGCGCGGCGCTGTCGTCGATTGTGTATTCGCGCCCATCGCGCGCCACCAGCACCGTGTGGTTGGCAAGCCCCATCACCTGCTGCAGCCGGCGCACTTTTTCTACCGGATTTTCGGCCAGTTCCCGTGTCTCTTCGCTGACTATGTGGAACACGTCTGTGAGCGCCTTTCCCCTGGCCTCGGCCAAAGGCCACCCTGTCAGCTTCTCCGAGACGGCATTCATGAAGGTCACGTCTCCGCGGTTATTGCACGCGATGACCGCATCGCCGATGGATTCCAGCGTGGTCTGGAACCACTGCTGGCTCTCGAAGAGCTGTTCGGACCGCTCCGTGATTTCCGCGATCCGCCGCAGGTAACTCGCGGAAATCGCGTGAACATGGTGGCGTGTAAACAGCGCCAGGATGAAACCCACAACCACTGCGGAAACGAAGAGGGAAACCAGCTCCCGCCCCTGCAGCCACCGCGCGTGATTGTACTGTTCCGCGCGCAGGTTTCGTTCGTGGCGCAGCATGGTCGCTGTTGTGGCGCGAACGCCGTCCATCATCGCCTTGCCGCGCTGGTTCATGCCCGCGGCCTTCAGCGCCGCGGCATCCTGGTTCAGGACAGCATTTGCGAATCCCAGCCACTGGTTATAGCCGATCTCCAGCTCATTCAACGACGCCAGCTGGGCAGCGTCCCCGGCCAGCATTCCACGCAGTACCACGAAATGGCTCTGGATCGGTCCCGCCGCCGCCTTCCACGGAGCCAGCATCACCGGATCGCCCGTCAGCTGGAATCCCCTCAGCCCCGTCTCCTGATCGATGAAGAGATTCTGTAGTTCCTGCAGCTGAGCCGTAATCTGATCGCTGTGGTCGATTGCCCCCTGCGCTCGCGCTGCTGCAACGATCTGCCACACCAGAAACCCCGCCATCAGGATCAGCAGAACGAGGGGCAGAGCCACCAGCTGGCGCAGCGTCCGATTGAACTCCGGCAGCTTCACGCCACTTCCCCAGGTACACGCGCTCCGGCGCCCGGGGAGCCCGCGGCTCCCAGCATCGAGCGCAGTTTTTCCAGTAGTTCCAGCGGCCCTTCGCCCTTCAGCAGCGTCACGTCCACCAGCGTGACCACTTCAGCCGGCAGATTGATATATGCGGAAAGCAACATGATAGGAACTTCTGGCCGCTCCCGTCGCATGGTTTCCGCAACCACGCCGCCATCCATTTCCGGCATGTAGTAGTCGAGCACGACGCCGTCGATCGTATTCCCTCTGAACAGCGACAATCCCGTGCGTCCGTCGACGGCCGTTAGTACCTGATACCCGGCCCTCTCCAGAACCGCCTTGCGGATTTCGAGCCCGAGCGCTTCGTCATCGATACATAGAATCGTCGGACCTGACACGAGTCCCGCTCACCTGTTGCCCCGGACAGATATCCTGGTCGTGCTCGCGTGCTGGCCTCCCGAGGCGTAATCCGGGGAATGACGTTGCCCGAAGTATAACATCCGAAAACGCCGCAAACTGCACGATCCGAAGGGTGAACCCGC
>JASHPM010000354.1 GCA_030038115.1 Acidobacteriaceae bacterium
CCGGACAGCGTAATATCTTCCGTCAGCCATTCCAGAAGCGAGCTGACGCTTCCCTGGTGAAGACCGTTCACATCAGCGACAGATACTCTGCCCGTTACACCTTCGACGTGTATAACCTGACTAACACCACCAGTTTCGACATTCCCACGGACAACGTCACGCAGAACGCCGGTTACAATAATGCACCCGACATTGCCAGCTCATACAGCGAAGTGGCTCCCACTCCACAGCAATGCCAGACCGGTTCCGCCCCCGCCAACACTTTTTATAGCTGCCCCACCGGCCTTGGTGTTGTAAAACACACCATTGGCAGCCCACGTCAGATTCAGATGTCTCTCCACTTTGATTTCTGAAAATGTGAGCGAAAACACTTAAGGCGGCGCGAGGCCGCCTTTCTTGCAACAAACGAATCCCACTTAAGCGACCCCGTTCGCCAGCCCTCGCTCTACAATCACTGCATGACGCCGCGACCGTCGCCCGTCTCTGCCCTGCTCGCCGCGTACCAGGCAAAAGAAACCGGCGCCGTGGCCCAGGCACAACTCGCCCTCTCGCGCGCCAACAGCAACGCCAGTCGCAACACCTACCTCGCTCTTGACCCCAACTGGACTTTCGCCGAAGCCGAGCGGCAAGTCCGGCGCGCCACTTCCGGCCACGAGCCCCTGCCTCTGTATGGCCTGCCTGTCTCTCTCAAAGACTGTTTCGATCTCGCCGGGTTTCCGACAAGCAGCGGCTCGAAGTTCTACGCGGCGCATAAGCAGAAAGCATCGGCCGATTCCTGGGTCGCCTCCCGCCTGCGCCGTGCCGGCGCCGTCATCACCGGCAAGACCCACCTCCACCAGCTCGCCTACGGCATCACTGGCGAAAACCGCGACTACGGCGACTGCCTCCAGCCTGCCAACTCCGCGCTCCTCACCGGCGGTTCATCCAGCGGCGCAGCCGCGTCCATCCAGGAAGGCTCTGCCCTCGCCGCCATCGGCACCGACACCGGCGGATCCGTCCGTGCTCCCGCCGCGCTCTGCTCGCTTGTGGGGTATCGCGCTTCTCTTGGCGTCGGCGACTGGACCGGCGGCTACCACCTCGCTCCATCTTTCGACACCATCGGCTGGCTCTGCCGCGATCTGCGCGACCTTCCTCTTCTCGCGGAAGCCCTCTTCGATCTGCCGCCCGAGCAACCCACCTCCCCCGCTCTCCGCATCGGCGTGTTAACCGGACCGCTGCTCGAAGCCTGCGAGGCCGAAATCCTGCGCGCCCTGTCCCTCTGGCAGGATCGTCTTCTCCGCGCTCCCGCTCAGCTGCAGCCATTCAATCCACCCTTCTGGTCCGAAGCCTGGGACATCTATGCTCCGTTGCAGGCTTGCGAAGCGGCAAAACTCCACGCCGGCTTCTTTCACGAATTCGACCCCGTTATCGCCGCCCGCCTCGAATGGGGCGCCTCCCTAGACGCGAAGGAAATCCAGAACCTCCGTCAGCGTCACGCGGCCTTTCGACATCAGCACGAGCAGCTCTTTCGCCAGTTCGATTTCCTGCTCGCTCCTGTTTCGTCTATGAGCCGCCTGCTCGCCGGAGCCGATCACACCGAAACACGCGCTCGCATCCTGCGCCTCACCACGCCGGCCAGCCTCGGCGGGAACCCTGCTATTGTGCTTCCCTCGCCCGATTGTGGCCTGCAGCTCATCGCCGCTCGCAATGACGATCGTCGACTGTTACGCTTTGCCTTGATGCTCGGCGAACAACTCGCCCGTGAAGAACCTTAGACCGTCCTGCCTCGAACCTGGGCGCCGCTCAGTGAGCATGCGATAGCTCGGCCAGCGTGCGCGCCAGCACGTTCACCCCGCCAACAATGTGCTCGCGAGCAGCATACTCATCCGGTCGATGACTTACACCACCCCTGCATGGGATGAAAATCATGGCCATCGGCGCAATCTGCGCCATGAACGACGAATCGTGATACGCGCGCGCCACAATCCTCCGCGATCGCAGTCCTTCCTCGGCACATCCTCGCTCAATCGCCGCCAGAATTTCCGGCGAGGAAACCGCCGGCTCATCCGCATTCAACATCTGCGTCGTAATTTGTACCTGTCGCTGTTGCGCAATCTGCTCCGCCGCTTCCTGAATCTCCCTGAGCACCCGGTCGCGCCGCTTTCCCTCCGTATCGCGCACATCCACACCCAGCTTCACCCGGCTTGGAATGCTGTTGATCGCTCCCGGATGTACCTCGCAAATCCCCACCGTAGCCACGGTATCCGTCGAACCCGACCCATGCGCCAGAGCCTCGATCTTCCCAATCAGTTCCGCTGCCGCGCACAGCGCGTCGTGCCGGTCCGGCATCAGAACGCCCCCCGCGTGACCACCCTGCCCCTTAACAGTAATGAAGAAACTGGCTGGCCCCACAATATTCGTAACAACGCCGATTGCAATTCCTTCCCGCTCCAAAATCGGCCCCTGTTCGATGTGCAATTCCACAAACGCAGCATAGGTTCCCCGCGCCAGCCGCACTGAAGCCAGGCTGCCCTGGAACCCCGCGCTGGTCCTCGCCATCTTCAGCGTCACCTCGTCGCTCCCACGCAGTCGCTCATCGGCATCGGGCCCCAGCACCCCCGCCAGTAGCCTGCTCCCAATACAGCCCACGCCAAATCGCGTCGGCTCTTCCGCCGTGAACTGGATCAGCTCAATCGACCGTTCCGGTTTAAAGCCGCTCCGCTGCAGTGCGCGAATCGCCTCCAGCCCGCCCAGCACGCCGACAACACCATCAAATCTACCCGCATTAGGAATCGCATCCATGTGCGATCCGGTCGCCACTGCCGCCAGTTCAGGCCGCGAACCCTCCCAGCGAATAAACGTGTTTCCGACCGCGTCCGCGCGGATCGCCAGTCCCGCTTCCTCACATCTCTCCCTGAGCCATGCACGCGCGCGCAGATCCTGCTCGGTGAACACCACGCGC
>JASHPM010000355.1 GCA_030038115.1 Acidobacteriaceae bacterium
ACCTTTCTCGGCCTGGTCATCAACACCACCGCCGCCATCCTCTTCGGATTCGGCAATCAGCACAACTATGTCCGCATGTTCCTCTATGCGGGCCTCGTCATCATCGGCGCCGGCATCTTCGACATGGTCGACGGCCGCGTCGCCCGCCAGACTCACCAGGTGACCGTTTTTGGAGCCTTCTTCGACTCCGTCATCGACCGTTACTCCGACGTCGTCCTCTTCTTCGGACTGCTGGTTTTCTACGCGCGCGGCAATCGCCTCTTCTACGTCTTCCTCGCCGCCTTTGTCATGATCACCTCCCTGATGGTCAGCTATACCCGCGCCCGCGCCGAAGCCCTCATCGGAAAATGCAAAGTTGGCTTCATGGAGCGGCCCGAGCGCGTGGTCCTCATCATCATCGGCGCGCTCTTTGAGAAATGGGACGCGATGGCCCCCGTCCTCTGGATCCTCGCCGTCATCTCCACCATCACCGTGGTGCACCGCATTCTCTACACCTACCAGCAGACCCGGCATCTCGCGCCCGTCGCCGAGATTCAGCACATCGTGCAACCCGCGGTCCCGGTCCAGCCCATCCCGCAACCCATCACCCTGCGCGAATCCGAACCCCGCCCCGAACTCCGCGCCTCCAGCGCACCCCGCGTTTGACCACTACTCCGTAAATGTGCCCCTTCGGGCAGATCGCGTGAACGCCCACGTTCGCGCACCTGCCGTCTGGCTTTCGCTATCGTAGAGAAGCATGCGCCGTTGCCTGATCCCGGTTTGTCTTGTCTCCGGAATCCTCATCCCGCTCGCCGCCGCCGCGCAAACATCGCAGAGCCCACCCGGCGCCTCGTCCCCTTACACTCTGCGCATTCCCGTCGACGAAATCTCCCTCACCTTTCACGCCTCCGATGCGCGTGGCAAACCGCTCGCGCACCTCACCCGTAGTGATCTCGCCCTCTCCGATAACGGCAAGCCCCAGAATCGTATTGTCATGCTCCATTCGTTCGAGGATCTCCCCATTCGCGCCGGCTTTCTCTTCGACACCAGCGCCTCCATGCTGGCAGAGGTCGCCTTCAACGGCTCCATCATCAACGCCTACGCCTCCCAACTTCTGCGTAAGGGCTATGATCGCGCCTTCGTCGAGCAGTTCGACACCGACACTTTCATTCGCCAGGACTGGACCGACAGTGACACCGCCATTGCCGCCGGAGCTGCCGCTGTCGGCAACCGGCCGGGCCGCTACGATCCCCTCACCGCCATCTTCGATTCGCTCTACACCACCTGCCGCGCGCAATGGAAAGCCGATCCCGACTCGCCCACCGGCAATTTCATTCTGCTCTTCAGCGATGGCGAGGATGACGCCAGCCACGCCTGGCTCAGCGAAGCTGTCGACATGTGCCAGCGCACCCGCACCGCCATCTATGCCATCGTTAACGGCCGTGGGCATCAGTTCTCCGACGGCTACCGCACCCTTCAGGACCTCACGCAGCAGACCGGCGGACGTCTCTTCGTCAACCCGCATGGCGACCAGATCCTCCAGGATCTCCGCATCATGGAGGCCGAACAGCGCAACCAATACCGCCTCGTCTACAAGCCCTCAGACTTTAAAGCCGACAGCTCATTCCACCGCATCCGGCTCCGATGCTCGGTTCAGGGAGCGCACCTCACTACCCGCTCCGGCTACTACGCCTTCCCCCGTCCGTGACCGATAGACCGTCACCTGTCACCTGCAGCCCTTCAGTTCTCGTGCAGCGCGGTCTTCGGATCCAGCCCCGCCGCCCGCTGCGCCGGCATCCACGACGCGATCCCTGTGATCGCCAGAAACACCACCGTCATCGCCAGAAACGTCATCGGATCGGTCGCCTTCACCCCTACCAGCATCGCCGTCATCACCCGCCCCAGCAACACCGCCGCCACAATGCCCACCCCGATCCCGATCACGCTCAGCCGCAGCCCCTGTCCCACCACCAGCTGCACGATGTCTCCGCGGTCTGCGCCCATCGCCATGCGCACGCCGATCTCCGCCGTCCGCTGCCGCACCGCCGTGGACAGAACGCCGTACAGCCCCACCCCCGCCAGCAGCCCCGCAATCGCCGCGAACACCGAGATCAGCAGCAGCGAAAATCGCGTCGCCGCCTGCGCCTCGCGTACCACCGTCTCCGCCGGCTCCGCCTTCGTCACCAGATAACTGCGGCTGATGCTCGCAATCGCCGCCCGTACCTGGTCCTCGTAGCTCGCCGGATCGCTCCCTGTCCGGATCGCCCACCACGGCGGCGCAAAACTCCCCAGATACGCGTCCGTGAAATAGATCTGTTCCCGGCCCCGCACTGCCAGCGACTCCTCGCGCTGGTGCCCCACCACCCCGATGATCTGCACAAACACCGCCTGCGGCGTCTGGATCCGCGTCAGGATTCGCTTGCCCACCGCCGACTCCCCCGGAAACGCCTTCTTCGCCAGATCCTCGTCCACAATCACGTAGTCCCGGTTCGGCTGCTCGTCGTCCTCGGTGAACGTCCGCCCGGCCAGCACCGGCGTGTGCATCGTCTCGAAATATCCCGGAATCACAATCTGGAAATCCGTCGCCTGATACTTGCTCGGATCAGCCTGCGCCACATCCGTCCCCCACCGGATCGGACTATAGCTCCCGGTCAGCGGAAACGGAAACGACGCCGTCACCCCCTGCACCCCCGGAATCGCCCGCAGCCGATCCTCGATCTGCCGCCTCCGCGCCTCGCGCTCCTCCGGCGTTTTCGCGCCCGGCCCTCCGTTCAGCGCCTGGAACGTCAGCAGGTTGTGCGCGTCGAAGCCCGGATCGATCCGCTGCAGTTCCAGAAAGCTCCGGAACATCAGCCCCGATCCCACCAGCAGCACGAACGACAGCGCCACCTCCGCCATGATCACCAGGTTCCGCACCCCCGCCCCGCTCGCCAGCCCGGAAATGCGGCTCGACCCGCGCAGCACGTTCATCAGCGCCGGCTGCGAGGCTCTCCATGCCGGCCCCAGACCGAACAGCATCGCCGCCCCAAGTCCCGCCAGCGCCGTGAATAGGAGCACCGTGCCGTCGATGTGAATCTCATCCAGCCGCGGCAGATTCGCCGGCGCCAGATGCCGCAGCTCCTGGATTCCCGCCCACGCCAGCCCCAGCCCCGCCACCGTCCCCGCTGCCGCCAGCACACACGCCTCGGTAAACAGCGGAGAGATCAGCTGTCGCCGGTTCGCCCCCATCGCCGCCCGCACCGCGAACTCAGGCTCCCGCAGCGATGCCCGCACCAGCAGCAGGTTCGCCACGTTCGCGCACGCAATCAGCAGCAGAAAGATCACCGACCCCATCAGCGCCAGGATCGCCGGCTTCACTTCCGCCACCAGGTGCTGCCGCATCGGCGCCAGCGAAATGTGATACCCGACCGACTTGTTCATCGGATTCATCCGTCGGCTCTCCGCCGCCACCGCATCCGCCGCGCTCCGCGCCTGCTCCACCGTCATCCCTTCCCGCAGCCGCCCCGCCGCAGTAATGCTGAAATTGTTCCGATTGGCGGCGTCGTAATCGAGCCGGTTCGCCACCCACACATCCGGGGCCGCCTCAACCTGGTCTTCCGGCGGAAAATACAGCTTGAATCCCGGCGCCAGCACTCCCACAATCACCGGGTTGGGTCCGTTCGCATTCCCCAGCGGGTGCCCCAGCACCGCGGGATTGCCCCCGTACCGCTTCATGAAGTACTCGTGGCTCAGGATCGCCATCTGCGGCAGACGCGGAGCGGCCGGGGTCTGCGCCTGTCCGTTCTGCGCCGCCGGCGCCTGCGGCTGCGGAATTCCATCCTGTGCGTCAAACTCCCGCCCCGCGACAATCTTTCCGCCCATCACGTCGAAGAAGTTCGTGGTCACCGTCGCTATCGTAATCGGCTCCGGCGCCCCGTCGGGCAGCTCCGCGATCTGCTTGAATGCGAAAACCCCCGCCATATCCGAAAACACGCTCGTCGTCCCGTTCCTCAGATCGATGTAGTCCGCATTCGAAAACGGCAGCCCGTGCACATTGCGCTTCAGGAGATCCATGTCTCCGACCACCAGCTGTCCAGGATCCCGGTACGGCAGCGGCCGCAGCAGAACAGCGTTGGTGACGCTGAAGATCGCCGTGCTCGCGCCCACGCCCAGCGCGATTGTCACCACAGCAATGATCGTGAATGCCGGGCTTTTTCGCAGAATTCGCCCGGCGAGGGCCACATTTTTCAGCACCATAATGACCTCGTGCAGAGTGTCTGCTTTGTGAGACACGCCTGCGGCGGCTTCAATGAGCTGGGAGAGCCTGGGGAAACACCTGCGAGCCTCAGTCGAGACCCGCAAACCATTGCGCTCCATTATGCCCCAGGCTAAAAGCAAAAGGGAGCAGCCTCAGCCACTCCCCGCTTCGAGCTCATCCTTCTGCTTTTTCCCGACCCCTGTACCCTGCACCCTATACCCTGCTGTTCCTCACCAGCGTCCCCACGCGCGGCTGATGTAATCCGTCATGGTCATCGTGATCAGGACGAGGAACGTGAAGAACCCTGCCGCAACTGTTAGCTTCGTTAGCTTCGAGCTGTATTTCACATGCATGAAGAACAGAATCACCAGCGTCATCTTGATGCATGCGATCGCCAGTGCCACCACCGCGTTGAACGTGCCAAGGTCGACGTAGGAGACGGCTGCCGTCGTTCCTGTCAGAATCAGCAGCGTTGTGCCCACCACTAGGTAAACCCTGGGGCTGACGATGTGCTCGGCGTGGTGTGTCGGCTCCGACGGCTCGAAAATATGGTGTTCGTGATGCTCATGCGCTTGCTGATCCATCCTTAACCCCAGTCCACGTACGGTTTCTGTTCCCTGTTCCCTGTTCCCTGTTTCACTGATGTCGACTGATCAGATAGAGCAGCGGAAACAGGAAGATCCAGACAATATCGACAAAGTGCCAGTACAACCCGAAATTCTCAATCGGCGCCACGTGTCCGTTGACATACTTTCCGCCGTAAACCTGGATCAGCAGGATCGTCAGCAGCGAAACGCCGATGACCATGTGCAGCGCGTGCATGCCGGTCATGGCAAAATACAGCGAGAAGTACACCTGCGTCTTCTCCGCCATATCCAGCGGAAGTTTGTCGTCAGGGTAGTCTTTGGTGCCGTGCAAAAAGCCCTCGGGGCTGAAGTTGAGCCCCGGAACATGGTGCTCAACCCACTCGTCGTGCCACTCATAAGCCTTGACGCACAGAAATCCGCAACCCAGAATCAGGGTCGCGATGATCCAGCCCATGAGCGCTTTGCGCATCCGCGTCTCCGCGGCGTGTACACCCATGGCCATGGTGAAGCTGGAGACGATCAGCAGGGTCGTATTCAGCGTGCCCGCCCAGATGTGCAAAGTGTGGCTGCCGGCCACGAAGGCCGGGTAGTACCAGTTGCGAAAAATAAGATAGGAGCAGAACAGGCCGCCGAAAAACATGATCTCCGTCAGCAGAAACAGCCACATGCCAAAGGTGGCTGCCTCCCGCTGCTGCGGCACATTTTCGAAATGGTGGCGCAGAAACGGCGGGTGGTCGGCCCCGTGCTCGATGTGGCCCGTCTCCGCCGTCTGAGCGGCTAGTGTATGGCTATCCAACGGTGGGCACCTCGCTCCCCTTCCGGCTTTCCAGCCATTCGTAGTCGTACGCCTCGTGTGTCACGATCGGCGTCTCCGCGAAATTCTCCGTCAGCGGTGGCGACTGTATCTGCCACTCCAGCCCCGTCGCCTGCCACGGATTCGGCCCCGCGATCTTCCCATACTTCAGCGACCATGTCAGATACAGCAGCGGTAACAAATAACCCACGCCCAGCACGCTGGCGCCCGCACTGGAAAACACATTCAGCACCTGAAACTCCGGCGGATACGCCGCATACCGTCGCGGCATTCCCAGGTAGCCCAGGATGAATTGCGGGAAGAACGTCAGCACGAATCCTACAAATGTAATTACCGCTGCCAGCTTCGAAATGCCTTCCGGATACATGCGCCCGGTCATCTTCGGCCACCAGAAATGTACGCCCGACAGATATGCCATCAGCATGCCGCCCACCATCACAAAGTGAAAGTGCGCCACGATGAAGTACGTCTCCGTCAGGTGAATGTCCATGCCCAGCGATCCCAGAAAGACCCCAGTCAGCCCGCCAATCGTAAACAAGCCCAGGAATCCGAACGCATACAGCATCGGAGTCTCAAACGTGATCGAGCCCTTGTATAAGGTTGCCGACCAGTTGAAGATCTTGATCGCCGAAGGCACCGCCACCAGCATCGTCAGCAGCGAGAACACCAGCGCCGAGTAGTTGGAGATCCCCATCACGAACATGTGGTGCGCCCAGACGAAGAAGCCGAACACCGCAATCGCCACCGAAGAAAACGCCACCGCCGTGTATCCGAAGACCCGCTTCCGCGAGAACGTGCTGATCACCTCGGAGATGACGCCCATGCCCGGCAAAATCATGATGTACACGGCCGGATGCGAGTAGAACCAGAACAAATGCTGGAAGAGCAGCGGGTCGCCGCCCTTGGTCGGATCGAACACCCCAATCCCAATCGTCCGTTCCAGCACCACCAGAACCAGCGTGATGGCCAGCACCGGCGTGCCCAGGATCATCAGAAGCGACGCCGCATAGTGCGACCACACGAACAGCGGCAACCGGAACCACGTCATCCCCGGCGCCCGCATGCGGTGAATCGTCACGATGAAATTCAGGCCTGTAAAGATTGAGCTGAATCCGGCAAGGAACACCGCCAGCCCCGCGGACACCACGTTTGTGTTCAGGTAGTGTGTGCTCAGTGGGGTTGTGAACGTCCATCCCGTGTCCACGCCCCCGAAGGTCAGCACGCAGATCATCATGATGCCGGCCGCGATATACAGGTACCAGCTCAGCAGGTTGATCTTGGGAAATGCCAGGTCCTTCGCTCCCACCATGATGGGGATGCAGAAGTTCCCGATGGTGGCCGGTACCGACGGCACCAGGAAGAAGAACACCATGATGATGCCGTGCGCCGTGAAAACCTTGTTATAAGTGTCCGCGGCCAGCAGGTCGCTGGGCGGCGTCAGCAACTCCATCCGGATCAGCGCCGCCATCGCGGCGCCGATAAAGAAGAAGAACGTGATTGAGATCAGATACAGCATCGCGATCCGCTTGTGGTCGCCCGTCAGCAGCCAGCTCTTCAGCCCGTATTCCTTGTTCAGATACGAAACCTTCGGCAGCCTGGCTGTCGCCTGATCCGGCAGTGTGAGAATTGTGCTCATTGCTTCACCGTCCCTGGCGCAAGCACCGGAGCCGATGTCCCCGGCGGTGTCGCGCCCGTCTGGATGGGCTGCGCTGCGCTGTTATCGATCGTCTGTTCGATCCGGTACTGCGAATCCAGTTGCCGGATGTATTCCACCAGGTCGATCAGGCCTTCTTCGCTTACCTGTCCCTGGTAAGTCGGCATGATCGGCGCATATCCGGCAACTTCGTGCATGGTCGGATTTAAAATCGTATCCCGCAGAAATGCGTCATCGACCGTTGTAAATGACCCGTCCTTCAGCTGCAGATGCGATCCGTAAATTTTGCCCAGATTCGGGCCATGCGCATTCGGCCCGCTGTTGTGGCAGGAGTTGCATCCCAGGCTCGCGAACAGCCGCTCCCCGTTCTGCGCCAGCGAGTTTCCGCTTGTCGATCCCGCCGCCCACGCCTCATAGTCTTCCGGGGTCATCGCCACCACCTCGCCAATCATCTGCGAGTGAAGGGTGCCGCAGTACTGCGTGCAGAACAGGTGATACGTCCCCACCTGGGTCGCCTCGAACCATTCCGTGTTGTACCGCCCCGGTATGGCTTCGCGCTTCACCCGAAACGCCGGGATCGAAAAGCTGTGGAACACATCCTGTGAAATCAGCGTGATCTGGATCGGCCGATTGATCGGAATGTGCAGCGCGTTGATCTCATGCTGCCCTCCCGGATGCTCCACCTTCCACATCCACTGCTTGCCGACCACGTAGATATTCATCGCGTTCGTTGGCGGGCTGTAGATCCTGAAATACAGCAGAGCGCCCCACACAAAACAGATCATGAAGAGGATCAGCGGGATGATGGTCCAAGTCGCCTCCAGCAGCGTGGAACCTTCAATCTGCGTGGCCTCCGGATTCAGATCCTTCCTGTATCGGATGGAGAAATAGAACACCAGAAATCCAACCGCGCCCAGACCTACAGCCGAGATGAGAACCAGAAAGAAGTAAAGTGCGTCCGCATACGGCGCGATGCTCGACGCTTCCGGCGGGAAGATAGCGAAGTGAGTAAGCCACTTAATTAAAAACTGCCAAAGTACCGGACTGATGAAATGCATCGTCGCCCTTTATCCGTTCACCAGAGTAGTTTTCCGCGCCGTAATTCTCTGCTCGCGCGCTTCGCGTATGTCGCGCCGGAAATTCACCACCAGAAAAGTGCCCAGTAACAATACCGTCAGCACCCACCCCGCCTGGAAAATCCGTATGTAGACCAGCGTGTGCCGGTTCAGCGTCGGATCGTACTGGTAGCAATAGGTCAGCAGGTTATCCACCGGCGACCCAATCGTCCCGTGCGAGGCCTCCACCAGCCCCAGCTGCAGATCCTTTGGCGAGAACTCCACGCCCAGGTAGTACTGCGCCAGCCGCCCCTCCGGCGTCACCAGCTCCACCGCGCTCGCATGCGCAAACTGGTTCATTTTTCCGTCCGGCCCCTGCATTGGCACGTAGCCGAAACCCACGGCGCTGGCCAGCGCCCGGATCGCCGGCTCGTCTCCGGTGAGAAAATGCCAGCCATTTACCGTCTCGGGGCGCCCGTAGCGCTTCGTGTAGAACGCCTTTTCCCGGGCCGCAATTGCCGGCGTCTCGCTCCGATCGATGCTCACAAACACCACGTTGAAATCCCGCCCTGGATCGAACTTCACCATCTCCAGCGCGCCCACCAGACCGTCAATCTCCTCCGGGCAAAGAATCTTGCATTGGTAGTACACCAGCGACAGAATCACCGGCCGCTTGCCGAAATAATCCCCCAGATGAACCGTTTTCCCCGTCTCATCGCGAAATTCCAGGTTCAGCGGAATCTGCATGTTCAGCCGTTGCTGGATGCTGATCTTCTTCAGCAGCAACGGCTGCTGTTCAGCGGGAGTTCCTGGCTTCTGAAAGCCAAACCACTGGCTCTGCGCGCACGCGGGCAGTGCCAGGCCAACGCTCATGAGCGTGCACGCCAGCGCTAACCCCGCCGGCTTCACCCATCCCCGCCTTGTCGCTCCCCAAAGCATCTCTTGAATTAACTCCCGCGAACCGCTGATAGCTACCCGCTCGCCTTTGACTACCAGCTACCAGCTAACTGCTGTTCTGCTACCTGCTCCTGTCTTGCGCGTTCTACTCCCTATTCCCTACTGGCTACTCCCTGCTTCACTGGTTATTCGCCTTGCTTGAAGCCTGTTCTCCCGCCTCCTGCGGTCCGCCGTGCAATTCCTGCTCGTATCCCGTCCGTGCAAACCCATCCGTCAGCGGCATCTGCACGGTGGGCTGCGTGTCCCCGAACATCAGCGCCTGATGTTCCGGCGCGGGCGCCACCGGCAACCCTCGCTGCGCGATCAGTTCCATGGCCCGCTCAATTGGAATCCGCACCGTTCCTTTACTCCGATCGATCCAGCTGTAGTAGTTCAGCAGCAAATCCTCGCGCTCATGGAGATCCGCCAGATCCTGGTCGCCGTTGTCCAGTTGCAGCCGCGGTGTGAGAAACTGCTGCGTCAACTTTGCCAGTTGCTGCTGCTCCAGCGCCGGGTTCGACTGGATCTCCATTCGCGGCGCGATCTGGTTCGGCGCGTTCCACTTGTTCACCGGCCCATCCGCCCGGTCCAGCCCGCTGTTGATCACCTTGCCCATCCCGAAGCAGAACACGAAGAACACCCCGACGGAAATGAACAGCGCCACCAGGAACACCACGATCCCACCGGTGTTCGCATCGGTAACCTCGTAGCCTTCCCGGACCGAAGCCTCGTCGAAATGAGCCTTGGGGTCCAGTCTCGACTCGTGCTTCGGATCGTGCGGATCATGCGTGGGCATAGTCGTGCTCCAGAATCTCCGCAAGGTGCGGATCGTTGGTCGCGATCAGCGGACGCCGTTTCAGTTGCGCAAAGTAGTACACCAGCCAGAAGCAGAACAGCGCTCCCGGCGCCGCGATGTACTCCAGAATCCCCCAGCTGAAATGCAGATTCCTCGCCGCGTCTTTGAAATTCGGCTCGATCAGCCAGAACAAATCCCAAAATCCCGCAAAAATCATCACGCTGCACACCACCGAAAGACGCATGTTGATGCGCTTCAGGTCCCGCGAGAGCAGCAGGCTGAACGGAATCAGCCAGTGGAAAATCACGTCCAGCGTCGCAATTACGCCCCATCCACCGCGAATCCGATCCAGGTACCACGGAATCTCTTCCGGCGAGTTACCCGACCAGATAATCAGGAACGCCCCGAACGCAAAGTAGATATTCAGCATTACCAGGGCAAAGCACAGCTTCCCCATATCGTGTTGTTCGATCACCCGATATGTGCTCTTGATCGGCTCCGTCTTCGATAAGCCGATCAGCGTCAGAATCGCCAGCGGCAACACCATGAACGGCTGCCCCACCAGATACTGGAACCCATAAATGGTGGAGTACCACGTCGGATCGAGCGACATCACCCAGTAAATCACCAGGATGAACAGCAACGCCGCATACAGCACCACGCCAAAACCGCTCAGGTTCTCGAACTTCGTCCGCCAGTAAGCCACATTCGGCTCAGGATCGGCATCGCGTTTTACCGACCAGCGATTCAGCAGCGTCACATATAGCGCGAAAATCGCGAAACACACCAGCGACACCACATAGAAGTCGGTTACATTCAGCATCGGCTGCTTCCAGTGGATCGCATGCGCCTGATCCATCGTGATCAGCCCCTTCTTCAGCGCGCTTGCCCAGTCGTCATAATATTTCGCCCAGATGTAGAGCTTGCCGTAGGACGCGCCCAGCAGCGCAACGGGAAACCACATCAGCACCACGACCGGCCACGTGCGCGTCATCGCCTCCAGCGGGCGCCGCACGATCAGCCCCCATTTCCCGCCCGAGAGATGCTGCACCATCAGCAGCGCCATCCCGCCAAAACACAAGCCGAAGCACCCGACAAATCCTGTCAGCCATCCCCGCAACAGGTGCTCCCAGCCCAGCGCCGGCTGGTCCAGCTTTTCCGCCACAAGCGCAAGAATCACTGCAAGAATCGAAAACACCAGCCCCGCTCGCAGCGCGCGCCTCCGCCACACATCGATGCATGCCGGCGCCCCCTGCACCGCTGGCAATCCTTTGCTGAATGATTCGTTCGCCATTACGGTCGCGCTCCTGACGGCCTGGCCGGCGCCGCTGCCCCGCTCACTGCGTTCTTCCCCGCAGGCTTCGGCGGATTCTCCGCCGGCGCCCCTGCCGCAATTCCCACCGTCGGCGGCCCGTACACCGCCGTCGACGGCATCGGCCACGGACCCGCGTAGCTGGCCGGCTCACCCAGTCGCGTGGCAACGTCACTCAGGTTCTCCACCTGCGCGCCCGCCGGCACATCTGACACTTTCGCGTTCTGGCTCAGCTGCAGCGCGCGGATATACGCCGCAATCGCCCAGCGATCCTCCGGCGTCACCTGCGCCTTGTAATCCGGCATAGCTCCGTAGCCGTTCGTCATCACGTAGAAGTAGTGGCTCAGCGGCTCAGCCAGCCGCTTCGCGTCATGGAAATTCCCGGCTGGCTTGAAGCCACGCTCCACTATCATCCCTGCGCCGTTGCCCACGCGCGAATGGCACGGCGTGCAGTACACATTGAACCGCTCCTGCCCCCGGGCCAGCACCTGCATGGTCACCGGAAACGGCATCATGTCGGCTTCTTTGCCGTTCATCAGCCCCGTATAGAAGTAGTCGTTCTCGTACAGTTGTCCGCGCGCCACCGTGTGCAGCACCTGCGGCCGCACCGAGCGCCCATCCGCGAACACGGTGCTACCGCGCTGCGGAAACATCCGGGGCTGGTCCTGCATATCCTGCCGGCACCCCGCCGCGAAACCGAGCGATGCCAGCAGAGCCGCCGCACTCACCAGGCGCATCACCGCGTCCCGGCGCAAACGGATTCCCCTGAGCGCTGTGCGCTGTACCCTGAACGCTGCGGTTCTAATACTCCACCTCCACCACGGAAATGGGCGCCTGACCTTCCAGAAAACTCCGCGTCTCCCCCGCCTCAAATTTCGGATCCGTCGATTCCAGACACAGGAAGAACTTGTCCGTCGTCGCCCCGTTGCGGAAATTCGGCGCGTTGAACACCGGGTGATACAGCTTGGGCAGCCCGCACAACGCCAGCATCCCGAACGCCGCCGAAAGCCCCGACCACAAAATCGTCCACTCGTACGCCGGAACCACAAATGCCGGCCAGGAGTAATACGGCCGCCCCGCGATGTTCAGCGGAAAGGCCCACACCGAAATCCAGGCCTCCAGCCCGAACATCGCCGCCAACCCCAGCAGTCCGCCGATCAGCGTTACCAGGGAAACTTCGTCGCGGTGAAATCCGATTGCCTCCGCCGCTTCCTCCACCGGATACGGTGTATAGCAGTCCATCCGCCGATAACCTGCGCCATGCGCGGCCTTCGCCGCGCGCACCAGTTGCGTCGGCGACTCAAATTCCGCCATCAGTCCGTACAGTCCTTCAGGTAAAGGCATCAGTCACCTGCCTCCGGAATCGGTTCAGCTTTTTCTCTCACCCTGGCCTGCGGCAGCATCATTCGCAGCTCCGACATCGGAATCATGGGCAGGAAGCGGATGAACAGGAAGAACAGAAATGTAAACAACCCCAGCGTTCCGAAAAATGTCCCGTAATCCCACTTGGTCGCCCGATAGGTTCCCCACGACGAAGGCAGATAATCCCGCGTCAGGCTCGTCACTACGATCACGAACCGCTCGAAGTACATGCCGGTATTGATGATCAGCGCCATCAGGAAGGTGAAGCCCACATTCTTCCGCAGCTTCCGCGACCACAGCAGCTGCGGCAGCGCGATATTGCACGTGATCAGCGTCCAGTACGACCACCCCATCGGCCCGAACATCCGGTTCCACATCATGAAGTATTCCCAGTGGCTCGCCGAGTACCACGCCATGAATACTTCCGTGGAATAGCCGTAGGCCACAATCAGCCCTGTAGCCAGCATCACCTTGTTGCAGTTATCGATGTGCCGGATCGTGATCAGATCCTCGAGGTGATAGAACTTCCGAATCGGAATCGCCAGCGTCAGCACCATCGCGAAGCCGGAATAAATCGCGCCCGCCACGAAATACGGCGGAAAGATCGTCGTGTGCCAGCCCGGCATCAAGGCCACGGAGAAGTCGAGGCTGATGACGCTGTGCACAGACAGCACCAGCGGTGTCGCCAGACCGGCCAGCAGCAGCGAGGACGTCTCATAGCGCACCCAGTGCCGCACCGACCCACGCCAGCCCACCGCCAGCAGCCCATAGAAAAACTGCCCCACCTTGGTCTGCGAACGATCCCGCAGCGTCCCCAGATCCGGAATCATCCCGATGTACCAGAACACCACCGAAATCGTCCCGTACGTCGATACCGCGAACACATCCCACATCAGCGGAGACCGGAACTGCGGCCAGTAGTTCATGGTGTTCGGGTAAGGAAACAACCAGTATCCAAGCCACGGGCGCCCCAGATGCAGCACCGGGAACATCGCCGCGCATATCACCGCGAAGATCGTCATCGCTTCCGCGAAGCGGTTGATGGAATTGCGCCAGCCCTGTTTGAACAGCAGCAAAATCGCCGAGATCAGTGTCCCCGCGTGCCCAATGCCGATCCACCATACAAATTCCACGATGGCGAAGCCCCATGCCACCGGAATGGTCACCGCCCAGATGCCCACGCCCTTCAGAAACAGCCACGTGACGCAGATCGTCAGAATGCCAACCACCGTGCCGGCTACCATGAACCCGAACCACCACCCCAGCGGCGTGTGGCTCGTCAGCACGATACGGGACACTTCCTCGGTGACCGACTTGAAGCTGTGCCCCGGCGCGATGACCCGGTATTCTCCTGTAACCGGATCCACCATTGGATTGTTGACGGGTGCGTCTTTCGTCGCCATCGTCTCTCTTTGCCTTCGCCCTCAGATTCTCTCTAACTTCACCGCGCCAACCGCTGCCAGCTTCCAGCTTCTCGCTAACCGCTTCTCAGCTAACCACCTCATCGCTGACCGCCTTACCAGCTAACCGCTTCCTGACTACCACTAGCTGCTGTATTCCCCCAGCGACTTCGCCAGCTCTTCGTTGATGTTCAGCACGCCCGCGACATAGGTCGTACGCGGCCGCGTGTTAATGTCCGCCAGTACCCCATAGGTACGCTCCAGCGTCTTCAGCTTCGCCACACGGCTGGTCCTATCGTTGATGTTCCCGAACACGATTGCATCCGTCGGGCATGCCTGCTGGCATGCTGTCCGGATTTCCCCATCGCGAATATTGCGATTCTCCTTATCCGCTTCGATCTTTACCGCCTCGATGCGCTGCACGCAGTAGCTGCACTTCTCCATTACCCCGCGGCTGCGCACGCTTACTTCCGGATTGCGCATCAGCGCCAATGTCTTGTCATCCCAGTCGTAAACATCGGAATAGAGCAGGAAATTGAACCGCCGCACCTTATAAGGACAGTTATTCGAGCAATACCGCGTCCCCACGCAGCGGTTGTAAATCATCATGTTCAGCCCTTCCGGCGTATGCACCGTCGCCCCCACCGGGCACACCTGCTCGCATGGTGCGTTCTCGCACTGGTGGCACGTCATCGGCTGGAAGTGCGCTCGCGGCGCAGCCAGATCTCCCTCGAAGTATGTATCGATGCGAATCCACTGCATAATGCGGCCGATCTTTGTCTGCAGCCGCCCCACTACCGGGATGTTGTTCTCCGCATAGCACGCCGCTACGCACGCGTTGCAGCCCACGCATGAATTCAGATCGATCGACATCCCCCATGCGTTCTTGTCGTATCGATAAGCCGGGAACATGCTGTCGTCCGGCTCTGGCGTGTCGTGCCCCTCGCCCTCATGCGCAAATTCCGGATCCGCCTTGAACTCCGAGAGCGTCGCGTAGCGAATAATCCCGCGATCCAGCGACTCATTGCCTTCGAGCGAATGCGTCCCGCTCCCATCGCCGCCCGCCGACACCGCCCGCTGATCGATGTGGTGGCTCTTCGTCACGCAGATGTCGTAAGTGCCGCCGGTCTTTCTCAGGCTGGCGCCCGCCTGCATCCACGGCGCGCCCGACTGCTGAATCAGATACCCGTTGTACCCAACCCCGCCCGCCACGCGCCCGCTGCGGCGTCCCTGCCCCAGCGTCACCACCACCACGCCATCCGATTGCCCGGGAACCGCCAGCGCGCCCGCGATGATCTTTTTCCCGCCCATCGCAATCTCGACCGCGTCGTTCTCCGCCAGCCCATGCTTCTCCAGCGTTGCGAAGCTCATCTGCGCCGCGTTGTCCCACGACAGGTTCGTCACCGGCCGCGGAATCTCCTGCATCCAGCCCACGTTCGCATAGCGCCCGTCGTACACGTTCGTATCCGGCCGGAATGCCAGCTCCACCGAATCGCCGCCCGCGGGCGCAGGTACCGAACCGAGACCGCCTTTCGGCGTCACCGTCTTCGGAGCGAATGCCGTCCCGTCGATCCACCCATCGTGCAGCGCCTTGCGCCAGTTGAATTCCGGATCGCCCTTCGCCAGCTGATCCTTCCACGTCCCGCGTACTGCGTCGTACGCCGATACATCCGGCTCCTCCAGCATCGACTGCAAAATTTCATTTGCCGAGTGCCCGCCGTACAGCGGATCGATCATCGGCTGCACAATGCTCGCCGTGCCGTCATACGCCCGCGCATCCGACCACATCTCCAGGTAGTGCGCGTTGTTGATATGCCAGTGCGCAATCTCTCCCGTCTCGTCCACGTGCGAGCCCAGATGCACGATCGTCCCCACCCTGTTCAGCGCGTCCTCGAAATTCAGATCCACCGGCGTTGCATACACCGGATTCGCGTTCAGAATCACCAGCCAGTCCACTTTGCCGGCATTCATGTCCGCGACCAGCGCTTTCAGATCGTCCGTCTGGATCGACGGCATCGGGTTCACCGGATCGGTGTACACCACCGTCTTGCCCACATTGCCCAGCGCCTGGTTCATCGCGAACGCTGCCAGGTGAACTTCCGGAGCCGCAAACTCCCCGGGAATCACAACGCACTTCCCGGCGCTCGCTTTCAAATCAGTCGTAACGCCCTGCAAAAACCTCGACTCATGATCGGACCAGTTCGCTCCGCCCGCGGCCGAACCCGCCCCAACCGCTCCCGCCAGAGCCGCCGCAAACGCCGCAACCTCACTCGGCTTCAACGCCAGCCGATGCTCCGCTTTGAACCCCGTCGACGTGGTCACGCTCTCCACCACGTACAGCCGGTTCATCGCGTCCGTACCGTCCAGCTTTCTCTTCTGCCCATAATCCCGGGCCAGCTTGTGGAATCCAGGGAACGTCGCCCCGCCCAGAAAATCTGCGTCCAGCGACACGATCACGTCCGCCTGATCCAGCCGGTACTGCGCATCCACGAAGCTGCCGAACGCCTGCTTCGCCGCCGTGTAGTGGCTGTCGCGATTCACCGGGTCGTACTGCACGAACTTCGCCTGCGGATAATTCTTCTGCGCCTGCTGCCACTGGCCGGCAAGCGTCGGCGACGTCACCGTCGTGCTCAGAAAACACAGCCCCTGCCCGCCCGACGGCTTTTTGTCCGCCAGCATTGAGCGAAACGCCGCCAGAAACGCCGGCCACGACCGCGTATCCCCCCGATACAGCACGTGCTGCGAGCGGTCCGGATCGTACATATCCAGCAGCGTCGCCTGCGTGATCGGATCCGACCCTCCGCGAATATACGGATGCTCCGGATTCCCCTCAACCTTAATAGGCCGGTACGCCTCGCTTTTCACCAGCACTGGCACCGCACCCGACGCAAACGGAAAAGCCGACGCGAAATACACCGGCTTCCCCAGAGTCAAATCCGGCGGCGCCGTCACATACGGATAAATCGGCTCGTCCGGCTGCTTCGTGCACCCCGCCAGTCCCGCCAGCGCCATCGACGCGCCCATCACCTTCAAAAAGGCCCGTCGCGAAACCGGATCGATCCACTCGGACGCCTGCGAAGGAAACTCCTTCGCCACCATCTCCGCAAACTCCGGCGTCTCCGCCAGCTCGTCCACCGACCGCCAGAATCTCTTGCCCTGCTGATTCGCCAGCTTCGCCCGCACCTCAGCTAAGGTCGGCTTCTTCGTCTCGATCTGCACCAGCTCGCTCGCGCTTTCGGCCATTGCATTTCCTGAGCTCTGTGCTCTGAGCTCTGTACTCTGATCCGAACGCTGATCGCCCAACGCCAAATGTTCTGCTGGCTGCTGGCCGCGGGCTGCTGGCCGCTCTCCTGAACGCCGATCGCTGACCGCTGACCGCTGTTCTGCGCCCTGTGCCCTGCGCCCTGTACCCTGGCTCTTGTTCATCGGTGACAAACCTCACAGCTGGTCAGCTCGCGCGGATTACGAATGTCGTAGTGCTGGATCAAAAACTTGCCCAGCGCCTCCTGGCTCGTGAACTTCGTGTAATGCAGTCCGGCTGGCAGTTGCATCACACCGGTGTCCTCGCTGCCGATCTGCACCCCCACCGACTGCGCGTGCAGCCCGGGCACCGGCGGACTGAGCGCCGCCATCTGCACCTCGCCTCCCGGAGCCGTCTCTGTGCATGTCACGCCGCCCGCCGTCGGCGACCCCTTCGGCACATCCTCCGCGGCGCACCACACCGGTGTCAGCTCCGACGCCCCTTGCCACGCCATGTTGTAAATCTCACTCGTAGGCCGCAAATTCTTCGCCGGATTGCGATGGCAGTTCAGGCACCACTCCATCTGCAGCGTGTTCTGCATGTACATAATGGGCATCTCGTCCACTCGCCCGTGGCAGCTGGAGCACCCGATGCCCTTGTTCACGTGAATTTCATGATTGAAGAAGACGTAATCCGGCAAATCGTGCACTCGCGTCCAGGTAATCGACTCACCCGTCGCCCAGCTCTGCCGCACCGGCTCCAGCAACTGCGCGTCCGTCCAGATCTGCGCGTGGCAGTTCATGCACGTCTTGGTGGGAGGAATCCCCGCGTAGTTCGACTTCTCCACGGTCGTGTGACAGTACTGGCACTGCAGCCCCAGCCCCTCCACGTGATGCTTGTGGCTGAACGGCACCGGCTGATCCGCGCGCTGTCCCTGGCGCGTCACCCACGGCGACCGCTGCAGTTCGTCGAGTGTCAGCCCCAGGGCTATTACAATCAGCCCCGTCAATATCAGGCTCATCCGGGCCAGCGCGTTCGAACTGCGGTCAAAAATCTGCGGCATGAATGCGTCCTGCTTCTCCTGGTGAATCGGTGCGGGCTAGAGGATTGCCGAGGATGAAGTCGACGCGAGCAAGCGGCGGCCTCAGACGAATATGGGTCTTTCCCGAAATGGCCATGCTGCTTTCCAGAGCCCAAAACCTGCCTCGCGGCCAGATCTTTTGCCTGGATCAGTCCTGAATGTGTCGTGAATCACAACTGACTGTGATCGTCATCACAAAATCGCGTAAAGAAAAACTATAAGGGCAGCATGCCGCGCTCTGCAAGCCGAGCGCGCCTGCGTGAAGATTTTTTTATGCCCCGAGTTGCCCTGGAATCACGTCAGGGGCGTCAACCGGGCGCCAGCTCCGCATCGGTGCCGTCCCGCATCGCGGCCTGCGCCGCCGGATTCTCGCCTTCAGACCCCGTTGAACAATCTGTAACCGTAGCCGTCACCTATACCGCCTGCTCCCTGTTCCCTATACCCTGTATTTCATGATCGATGGTCGCCGCGCCGTCCGCTATGATGCCGCCCTTGCCTGTCGCCAGTTAGCCGAATCCGATCCGAAGCTTGGCCAGCTCATCCAGCGCGTGCCCTTCACGCTGAAGCTCAAGAGCCAGCACTCGCCTTTCGAAGCGCTGCTCGAATCCATCATCTACCAGCAACTCCACGGCAAAGCCGCGGCCGCGATCCTCAAGCGTCTGCTCGCCGCCTTCGGCGAACTCCACCCTGCGCCCGAGCACCTGCTCCAGGCTCCCGACGATATGCTCCGCGCCTGTGGCCTCTCCGCCGCCAAAACCAAAGCCCTCCGCGACCTCGCCGCCAAAACCATCGACGGCACCGTCCCCACCCTCACCCAGATTCGCCGCCTTCCCGACCAGGAGATTGTCGAACGCCTCACCGAGGTCCGCGGCATCGGCGTCTGGACCGTCCAGATGCTCCTCATCTTCCGCCTCGGCCGCCCCGACGTCCTCCCCGTCACCGACTACGGTGTCCGCAAAGGATTCGCCCTCACCTTCGCTCGCCTCCCAAAGAGCAAGCCCTTCGACTCCTCCATGCTCGCCACCGCCGGTCAGATCCTCCGCCGCGGCGAAAAGTGGCGTCCCTGGCGCTCCGTCGCCAGCTGGTACCTCTGGCGCGCCTGCGACCTCGCTCGCAAAGCCATGGTTCTTCCCGACTGACGTAGGTGGAGCGCAGGAGCAATGACCGGCACGTCGAAAGCCTTGGGTGGCAAAAGACCGCCTTCCCGGACTGACACGCCGCAGTGAGCGCAACCAAACTTCCGTAACCCCCGGCGCTTCGATTTCTCTTGAACGAGACCCCACATTCGTTAGCCTGAAAGAGTGGGGGATTGTCTGCTCAGCCGACAATCCCCTTCGCATTTCCGGGGCTCCCAGTGACCCCCGCGCAGATCTTTGAGAACTTCAGATCGAGGCCCTGGCCGAACCATTCCTGGCCGCCTTCGCCTGGCGTTTTTGGCCAGCCACCACCCTCCCGGCCGGCCGTCAGCTCCTGGCTACTCCCTACTACTGGCTACTTGCTACCGGCTACTGGCTACTCTCTATCCCCTGTCTTTTCAACCACTTGCCGCAATCCAAACCTGCCCTCCGGCAAGCCCTGCGGATCCAACGACTTGCCAGTGCCCCATGCCCGGTGGGATACCCCCTCAACCTGGCAACGAGCCCAACCGCAATTCACATGGCCTGAACCCGAACGCCCATTTCGCCCTGCTATTCTGGCTTGGCTATGCCTTCGAAACACGATCTCCTGACCACACCCATCCGCCACATCGATATCAGGCAACACAACGTCGTTGCCCTCGTCGACGCCATGCAATCCATGGCTTACAGCTCCCGCGATCTCGCCCGAGCCGCTTCCATCTACGAACGCATGCTGCGCGATCGGGACTGCGGCATCATCCTCTGCCTCGCTGGCTCCCTCATTTCAGCCGGCCTCAAACAGATCTTCGTCGATCTCATTCGTACCAACATGGTCGACGCCAT